>JANMKO010000815.1:0-2816 GCA_031372085.1 Betaproteobacteria bacterium | reverse complement strand
ACCACCGGCTGGCCGGTGCCGGGCTACACGGTGGAGTTGCGCGGTGACGATGGCCAAGCCGTGGCCGAGCAGGCCGACGGCACCTGCGAAACCGGCGATCTGTACATCCAGGGCCCGAGCGCGGCGCTGATGTACTGGGGCAACCGGGCCAAATCGCGCGAGACGTTTCAAGGCGCGTGGACCAAGAGCGGCGACAAATACAGCCGCAATGCCGACGGCAGCTACACCTACGCCGGGCGCAGCGACGACATGCTCAAGGTCAGCGGCATTTACGTTTCACCTTTTGAGGTCGAGGCCACGCTGGCGCTGCACCCCGCCGTGCTGGAGGCGGCTGTGATCGGCGCGCCAGACGCCGACGGCCTGACCCGCACCAAAGCCTTTGTGGTGCGCAAAGCCGGTGCAGCGGTGAGCGAAGACGAGTTGAAGGCGTTTGTCAAAGAGCGGCTGGCGCCTTACAAATACCCCCGGGTGATCGAGTTTCTGGACGACCTGCCCAAAACCGCCACCGGCAAGATTCAGCGCTTCAAGCTGCGTGAAAAAGAAACCACGCCCCGATGAGCGTCGAATGGGTCGAGATTGACTGGGCCGGCCGGCCGGTGCGCATTGAGTTTGGCTGGGTGGGCAGCGCCGACGCGCAGCGCCCGCTGATGGTTTTTCTGCATGAAGGCCTGGGCTCGGTCTCGATGTGGCGGGATTTTCCGCAGCGCTTGTGCAGCGCGCTGGGCTGGCGGGGGTTGGTGTACTCGCGCCCCGGCTACGGCCGGTCCACGCCGCGTGCGGCGGATGAGGCCTGGGGCCTGGACTTCATGCACCGCCAGGCATGGCAGGTGCTGCCGGCGCTGCTGGCCGCGCTGAGCATCGACACGGCAGCCCAGCCGCCGTGGCTGCTGGGGCACAGCGACGGCGGCTCGATAGCGCTGCTGCATGCGGCGCGTTTTGTGCACCGGGTGGCCGGCGCCATCGTGCTGGCGCCGCACATCGTGGTGGAGCGGGTGTCGGTGGCCAGCATCGAGCAGGCCCGGCTGGCCTACCTGCACACCGACCTGCGCGACAAACTGGCCCGCCACCATGACCACCCGGATTCGGCCTTCCGGGGCTGGAACAACGCCTGGCTGAGCCCGGCGTTCCGCCACTGGTCGATCGAAGAAGAAATCAGCACCATCACCTGCCCACTGCTGGCGGTGCAGGGCGTGCAGGACGAGTACGGCACGCTGGAACAGATCAACGGCATCGCCCGCCGCGTGCCGGGTACAGAATTGCGCGCCCTGGCCGGTTGCGGCCACTCTGCGCACCGCGACCAGCCCGAGGTGCTGATCGCCGCCATCCAAGCCTTCATCCAGCCCTTATTCCAACAGTCTGCCGGAGACCGTCCATGACCCCCCACCGCCGCAACCTGATGGCCAGCCTTGCGCTGCTGACCGCCATCGCCGCCCCGCTGAACGCCCAATCCCAACCCGCGCCCAAGCTCAAAATTGGCTTGATGCTGCCCTACACCGGCACCTTTGCCGCACTGGGCACGGCCATCGAAAACGGCTTCCGGCTGCAGATCGCCGAGCAAGGCGGCAAGGTGGCTGGCCGGGAGGTGGAGTTTTTCAAGGTGGACGATGAAAGCGACCCGAGCAAGGCCACCGACAACGTCAACAAACTCATCAAGCGCGACAACGTGGACGTTCTGGTGGGCAGCGTGCACTCGGGCGTGGCGATGGCCATGGCCCGGGTGGCCAAAGACACCGGCATCCTGCTGATCGTGCCCAATGCGGGGGCCGACGCGGTGACCGGCACGATGTGCGCGCCCAACATCTTTCGCAGCAGCTTTAGCAACTGGCAGCCGGGCTATGCGATGGGCGAGGTGGTGGCCAAGCGGGGCCACAAGAAGGCGGTCACCATCACCTGGAAGTACGCCGCCGGCGACGAATCAGTGAAGGGCTTCAAAGAGGCGTTTGAGAAAGGCGGCGGCCAGGTGGTCAAAGAGCTCAGCCTGCCGTTCCCGGGGGTCGAGTTTCAAGCCCTGTTGACCGAGATCGCCGCCGCCAGGCCCGATGCGGTGTACACGTTTTTTGCCGGCGGCGGCGCGGTGAAGTTTGTCAAGGACTACGCCGCTGCGGGGCTGAAAAAAACCATCCCGCTGTACGGCGCCGGCTTTTTGACCGACGGCACGCTGGAGGCCCAAGGTGACGCCGCCGACGGCCTGCTGACCAGCCTGCACTACGGCGACAGCCTGGGCACACCACGCGACAACGCCTTCCGGCTGTCGTATGCCAAGACTTACAAATTGCAGCCCGATGTGTATGCCGTGCAAGGCTATGACGCGGCCCAGGTGCTGACCATCGGCCTGGGCGCCACCAAAGGCGACCTGAGCAAAAAGGCTGAGTTTGCGGCGGCCTTGCAGGCGGCCAAGATCGACAGCCCGCGCGGCGCGTTCAGCCTGTCCAAATCGCACAACCCGGTGCAAGACATGTATTTGCGCCAGGTGGTGGGCAAAGAGAACAAGGTGATCGGCATTGCCAGCAAGGCGCTGGCCGACCCGGGGCGTGCCTGCAAGATGTGACCCCCCCGAAGCGCCTTCGGCGCTCCCCCCAGGGGGCAAACCCCAGCGGCCCGGCATAGCCGGTTCCGCGGGGTTCACTTGATAAACGCACTGCCTCTGACCCGCGTGACATGGATCTCGCCACTTTTCTCATCCAGTGCCTGAACGCCTTGCAGTACGGCCTGCTGCTGTTTTTGGTGGCCTCGGGGCTGACGCTGATCTTCGGCATCATGGGCGTCATCAACCTGGCGCACGGCAGTTTTTACATGATCGGCGCCTACATGGCCTA
>JANMKO010000810.1:0-3363 GCA_031372085.1 Betaproteobacteria bacterium | reverse complement strand
CAGGCCCAGAGTTGCAGCAGCGTGGCCGTGCCCAGCGCGGGGCGGGCATCAAAATCGGCCAGCGGGCTGCGCTGGGCAAATTTGTTCCACGGGCAGACCAGCTGGCAATCGTCGCAGCCGTAGATGCGGTTGCCCATCAGCGGGCGCAGGTCCAGCGGGATCGGCCCGGCATGCTCGATCGTCAGGTACGAGATGCAGCGCCGGGCGTCCAGCCGGTACGGCGCCACGATGGCCCCGGTGGGGCAGGCGCTGAGGCAGGCGCCGCACTCACCGCAGTGGGCACTGACGGGCAAGGTCACCGGCAATGGCAGATCGGTGTAGATCTCACCCAGAAAAAACATCGAGCCGGCATCACGCGTCAGCACCAGGGTGTGCTTGCCACGCCAGCCGATGCCGCTGCGGCTGGCCAGCTCAACCTCCAGCACCGGGGCTGAATCGGTAAACACGCGGTAGCCCGGGTGGCCGGCCGGGCCCGGCCGCGATGGCCGCCCCACCGCCAGCTGCAGCCGCTCGGCCAACTGTTGCAGCCGCTGGCGCAGCACCTTGTGGTAATCCCGGCCCTGGGCGTAGAGCGAGACCACCGCCTGCTGCGGGTCGGCCAGGCGTTTGAAGGCCACCGCCTGCCAACTGGCGTCGGCCACCTCGGCCCCAACCTCGGGCCCGGCCGCCGGCAGGTAATCCATGCGGGCGGTGATCACCCGCACGGTGCCCGGCACCAGCGCGGCCGGCCGGGCGCGGCGCAAGCCGTGCGCGGCCATATAGCCCATCTCACCGTGAAAGCCCGCTGCCAACCAGGCCAGCAGGCCCGGCTCGGCGGCCTGCAAATCGATGTCGGCCACACCGATCTGGGAGAATCCCAACTGCGCGGCCCAGGCTTGCACCTGCGGCCACAGTGACGCCAAGTCAGCCGCCAAGTCAGCCGAAAAGTCAGCCGCCAAGTCAGCCGACAACGCCCCCGCCGAGCTTGCGGCCGAATCTGCCGCCAAATCTGCCACCGAGTCTGCCACCCAAGCGTGCGATAACAGCGCCGGTGCCTCGCCCGCACCGTCGCCCGCCCCCGACGGCGGCTTCTCAACCCCCGCCGCTTTTACCCCCCGCCCTTGACCTTCGACCATCGGCCGATTCTAGAAACCCGCCAGTTGCACTGGACGGACGAGGCCGGTTGTCAGGCGTTTGCCCAGCGCCTGGCCGGGCGGCCCGGCATCCAGCAGGCATTCATTGAGCTGCACGGCCCGTTGGGCGCGGGCAAAACCACGCTGGTGCGCCACCTGCTGCAAGCACTCGGCGTGGCCGGGCGCATCAAAA
The DNA here is from genome assembly GCA_031372085.1 of Betaproteobacteria bacterium. Taxonomy (GTDB): domain Bacteria; phylum Pseudomonadota; class Gammaproteobacteria; order Burkholderiales; family Burkholderiaceae_C; genus Pseudaquabacterium. The sequence continues at coordinate 2,058 of JANMKO010000810.1, read as the reverse complement.
GCCCCACCTACACCGTGCTGGAGCCGCATCTGCTGGCCGACGGCAGCGAGGCGTCGCACTTCGACTTCTACCGCTTCAACCGGCCGCAGGAATGGCAAGAAGCCGGCTTTCGCGACGTGTTTGCCCGGCCCGGGTTGAAGCTGGCCGAATGGCCCGACAAAGCCGCCGGCCAGTTGCCGCCGGCCGATTTGCGCATCGAGATCGACCCGCTGGATGAGCAGCGCCGGCAGGTGGCGGTGCACGCCCTGTCGCCGCTCGGCCTGGGCTTGCTGGCATGAGCGGGCGGCCGCCGCCGGTGCCAGCGCCGGCCCGGCCCGGCCGGCGCCACGCGCTGCGCCAGATGGGCGCGCTGGTGCTGGGGCTGGGCCCGGCGCGGTGGGTGTTTGGCGCGTCCATCGTCGCGGTGCGCGTCTGGCCGGCCAGCGACTACAGCCGGGTGACGATCGAGAGCGACCAGGCGCTGGTGGCGCGGCAGTTTTTTACCGACAGCCCGCCCCGGCTGGTGATCGACATCGACGGCCTGGAGCTGAGCCCCGCGCTGCGCGAGCTGGTGGGCAAGGTGCGCGCCGATGACCCGTATATCGCCGGGGTGCGCGTCGGCCAGAACCAGCCCCGCGTGGTGCGGCTGGTGATCGATTTGAAGCAGGCGGTGGCGCCGCAGCAGTTGACGCTGCTGCCGGTGGCGGCCTACCAGCACCGGCTGGTGTTTGATCTCTACCCCACCGAGGCGCGCGATCCGCTGCTGGCCCTGATCCGCGAGCGCGAACAGGCGTCTGAGCAAGCGGCGCGCAGCGTGCAGGACGCGCTGGGTGAGGTCATCGGCCGCAACGGGCCGCCGCCGCCGGTGGCCGGGGCTGCAAGTGGGCCGCTGCAGGCCGCCCGTCCCGGCCCGCCGGCCATCCCGGCACCGGGCGCCGCGCCGCCGCCGTTGTCCACGCCCGCGCCGCCACCGCCGCCCCCCACCGCGCTGGCGGCGGACGAGCAGCGCAGCATCGACCGCCTGGTGGTGGTGGCCATCGACCCCGGCCACGGCGGTGAAGACCCGGGCGCCATCGGCCCCACCGGCCTGCGCGAGAAAGACGTGGTGCTGGCGGTGGCGCTCAAATTGCGCGACCGGCTGAACAGCGTGCCCGGCATGCGGGCCATGCTGACGCGCGACGCCGATTTTTTTGTGCCGCTGCATGAGCGGGTGCGCAAGGCGCGCCGGGTGCAGGCCGATTTGCTGGTGTCGATCCATGCCGATGCGTTTTTCACGCCCGCCGCGCGCGGGGCGTCGGTGTTCGCGCTGTCCGAGACCGGCGCCAGCAGTGCCGCCGCACGCTGGATGGCGAACAAAGAGAACGCCGCCGACGGTGTGGGCGGCGTCAACCTGGCGGCGGTGAAAGACGCGCAGGTGCAGCGCGCGATGGCCGACATGGGCACCACCGCGCAAATCCGCGACAGCCTGCGCATCGGGCGTGAGGTGCTGGCACTCATCGGCCAGGTGGGCGCGCTGCACAAGCGCAGCGTCGAGCAGGCCGGTTTTGCGGTGCTCAAGGCGCCCGACATCCCCAGCATCCTGGTCGAGACCGCTTTTATCTCCAACCCGGACGAAGAAGCCCGGCTGCGCGACGAGACCTACCAGGACAAGCTGGTGGAGGCGCTGCACACCGGCATCCGGCGCTACTTTGCGCGCCGCCCGCCGCTGGCCCGGCAGCGCACTTTGTGAGCGCCAGCCGCCGGCCGGTGCGTCAAGCCTGGGCCGGCTTGCGGCGCCGGGCACGCCAGGCACCGACCAAAATCAGCATGCCGGGGATCAAGATCATGGCCCAGATGATCTTGCTCAAATTGGCCGCCACCCACGGGATGTTGCCGAACAGGTAGCCGGCGGTGACGATGCTGCCCACCCACAGCGCGCCGCCGGTGACATCGTAAAACGTGAACTTGCGCCGCGTCATCTGCGCCACACCGGCGACAAACGGCGCGAAGGTGCGCAAAAACGGCATGAAGCGCGCCAGCACGATGGTGATGCCGCCGTACTTTTCATAAAACGCATGGGCCTGCTCAAACGCCCGTTTG
>JANMKO010000402.1:0-4599 GCA_031372085.1 Betaproteobacteria bacterium | reverse complement strand
CGGCCCGATCACCGACAACGCCGGTGGCATTGCTGAAATGGCCGAGCTGCCCAAATCGGTGCGCGACGTGACCGACCCGCTGGACGCGGTGGGCAATACCACCAAAGCGGTGACCAAGGGCTATGCCATCGGCTCGGCCGGACTGGCCGCGCTGGTGCTGTTTGCCGACTACACCCACTCACTGGCGGGCCGAGGCATGAACATCGCCTTCGACTTGAGCGACCCGAAGGTGATCGTCGGCCTGTTCATCGGCGGCCTGATCCCCTATCTGTTTGGTGCGATGGCGATGGAGGCTGTGGGCCGGGCTGCCGGGTCGGTGGTGGTGGAGGTGCGCCGGCAGTTTGCCGACGGCCTGATCATGGCCGGCAAGCGCAAGCCCGACTACAGCGCGGCGGTGGACATGCTGACCACGGCGGCCATCAAAGAGATGATCGTGCCGTCGCTGCTGCCGGTGGTGGTGCCGGTGGTGGTGGGCCTGACGCTGGGCGCGGCCGCGCTGGGCGGTTTGCTGATGGGCACCATCGTCACCGGGCTGTTTGTGGCGATCAGCATGTGCACCGGCGGTGGCGCCTGGGACAACGCCAAAAAGTACATTGAAGACGGCCACTTTGGCGGCAAGGGCAGCGACACCCACAAGGCCGCCGTCACCGGCGACACCGTGGGCGATCCGTACAAAGACACCGCCGGCCCGGCCGTCAACCCGCTGATCAAGATCATCAACATCGTGGCGCTGCTGATCGTGCCGCTGCTGCCGATACCGGCCGGCCCGTCGGCTGGGGCGGGCGCGGTGCACAGCCCGGCCGCCGCAGTGCCGGCGCCGGTGGCACCGGTGGCGCTGGCGCCGGTGGCCGCAGTGGCCGCCGAGATGGCGTCGGTCAAGGTCGAAGGCGGCGTGGTGAAGTTTTACTTCGTCACCGGCAAGGCCGACCTGGCAGCGGGCGCAGGCGCTGCGCTGGCCGATGTGGCCAAGGGCGTGGCGGACGGCAAAAAGGCGCTGGTCAGCGGCTTCACCGACACCACCGGTGACCCGGACAAAAACGCCGAGCTGGCCAAACAGCGCGCCTTTGCGGTGCGCGACGCGCTGAAGGCCGCCGGTGTGGCCGACGACAAGATCGAGCTGAAAAAGCCCGAGCCCTCGGCCGTGGGCGGTGACGCCGCCGCAGCGCGCCGGGTCGAGGTGGCGTTGCAGTAAAAAAGTGCCGGCCAAAATCCAGCCACTGGCGATCAGCGCCTTCACCGCCACCACGGCGGTGGGTGCCGGCCTGCTGGCCCTGCAGCAGGCGCTGGTGGAAGGCCGCAGCGGCTTGCGGCCCAATGATTTTGGCCCGCAACCGCTGGCCACCTGGATCGGCCGGGTGGCTGGCCTCGAATCAGCGCCCTTGCCGCCAGCGCTGTCGCACTGGGACTGCCGCAACAACCGGCTGGCCTGGGCGGGCTTGCAGGCTGACGGCTTTATCGACGCCGCACGGGCCGCACGCCAGCGCCACGGCGCGCACCGGGTGGCGCTGGTGCTGGGCACGTCCACGTCCAGCATCGGCGCCACTGAAGAGGCTTACACCCGGCTCGACAGCGATGGCCAGTTTGCCGCCGACAGCCGGCTGCCGCTGCTGCACACCCCGCACTCGCTGGCGATGTTTGTGCAGGCGGCGCTGGGTTTGGCCGGGCCGTGCATCACGGTGTCTACCGCCTGCTCGTCAAGCGCCAAGGTGTTTGCCGACGCCGAGCGAATGATCCGATTGGGCCTGGTCGATGGGGCCATCGTCGGCGGCGTCGATACGCTGTGTGGCAGTGTGCTGTTCGGCTTCAATTCGCTGGAGCTGGTCTCGCCCGACCCGTGCCGGCCGTTTGACGCCCACCGGCGCGGCATCAGCCTGGGTGAGGCGGCCGGCTTTGCGCTGCTGCAGCGCGGGCCCGGCGCGCTGCAATTGCTGGGCTACGGTGAGGCCAGCGACGCCCACCACATGTCCACCCCGCACCCGCAAGGCCTGGGCGCCGAGCGGGCGCTGGACGACGCGCTGGCCCGTGCCGGCCTGGGCTGCGCCGACATCGACTACATCAACCTGCACGGCACGGCCAGCGCCAAGAACGACGAGGTTGAAGCCGCGCTGGTGGCGCGCCGCTTTGGCCCCCGTGTGTTTGCCAGCGCGACCAAGGGCGTGACCGGCCACACCCTGGGTGCTGCCGGCATCGTCGAGGCCGTGATCAGCCTGCTGGCGCTGCGCAGCGGCTGGATGCCGGGCACCGCCAACAGCCAGGTGCTGGATGCGGTGTGCGGGCCGCAGCTGCGCCTGCGACCGGCCCAGGGCGATGTGCGCCGGGCACTGAGCCACTCTTTCGGTTTTGGCGGCAACAACTGCGCGCTGGTTTTCGGCCGGGCTGATGCGCCGCCAGCCGCTGCGACCGGCGCCGCGCGATGAACCACTTGTTCATCGACGGCGTTGCCTTCTGGGCCCCTGCCCTGCCCGGCTGGCCCGTGGCCGGCCCGGCGTTGCGCGGACAGCCCGCTGCCGCGCCGGCCGCCGCGCTGCCCAGACGGCCGGCCCCGCAGATGCTGGCAGCGGCCGAGCGCCGCCGCGCGCCCGACACCGTGGCCCTGGCGCTGGAGGTGGCCGCCGCCGCCGTGCTGGGCTCGGGCCACGACCCGGCCCACCTGCCCAGTGTCTTTGTCTCGGCCCACGGCGACCTGGGCGTCAATGACTACCTGTGCAGCACGCTGGCCACCAGCCCCACGCTGCTGTCGCCCACCCGGTTCCACAACTCGGTGCACAACGCCGCGTCGGGTTACTGGACGATGGCTGCCGGCTGCCACCAGGCCAGCACCGCGCTGACTGCCTTTGAATGGAGCTTTGCCAACGGCTTGCTGAGCGCCGCTGTGCAGTGCGCCGCCGACGCGCGCGCCGTGCTGCTGGTGGGCTACGACATGGCCGCCACCGGGGCGCTGGCCTCGGTCACGCGCAGCGACGGGCTGCTGGCGGTGGCGCTGGTGCTGTCGCCCACCCGCAGTGCGCACAGCAGCGCCCGGCTCGACTGGGCCCTGCACGACGCCCCCGCCACCGCGCCCGCGCTGCAATCGGCCGCCGCCCGGGCGTTGGCCGGCAATGCGATGGCCGACGCGCTGCCGCTGTTTGAATCGCTGGCCCGGGGCGCGCCGGGCGCCATGCTGCTGCCGCTGTCCGCCCACCAGGCGCTGCGCCTGGTGCTGGCAGCGGTCTGATCAGCCCCACAAACCGGACGCCCCGCCATGACGCCCACCCCGCCCCGGCCCGATGTGGTGATCATGGGCGGCGGCCTGGCCGGGCTGACGCTGGCACTGCAACTGCGCCAGCATTTTGCCGATCTCGACATCCTGGTGCTGGAGCGCCGCCAGCACCCGGTGCCCGAGGCCGCGCACAAGGTGGGTGAATCCACGGTGGAGCTGGGTGCGCATTACCTGGCCAACGTGCTGGGCCTGCGCGACCATCTTGAGCAGCAGCAGATCCAGAAATTCGGCTTCCGCTTCTTTTTCTCTGAAAAGCAGCGCGACATCGCCCAAGTCACCGAGATCGGCGCCAGCCGGGCGCTGGCCACACCCAGCTACCAGATCGACCGCGGCATCTTCGAGAACTTTCTGGCCCAAGAGGCGCAGCGGCGCGGCGTGCGTTTTGCTGACGGCGCGCGGGTCACCGGCATCACGCTGGCCGAGGCCGATGGCCCGCACCAGGTGAGCTGGCGGCACGGTGAGACCACCACCACCGTGCCCTGCCGCTGGCTGGTGGACGCCTGCGGGCGGGCCGGGCTGGTCAAGCGCCAGCTGGGCCTGGCCCAGCCGAATGCGCACGATTGCAACGCGGTGTGGTTTCGGCTGGCACACCGCATCAAGATCGACGATTGGTCAGACGATGCGGCCTGGCGCAGCCGCTGCACCCCGCCCGAGCGCTGGCGCTCGACCAACCACCTGGTGGGCGCGGGGTATTGGGTCTGGCTGATCCCGCTGGCGTCGGGCTCGCACTCGGTGGGCATCGTGGCCGACCCGCGCTACCACGCGCTGGACCAGATCGACAGCTTCGACAAAGCCATGCGCTGGCTGCAAATCTGGCAGCCCAGCCTGTTTGAGGCACTGGACGGCCAGCGCGACAAACTGCAGGACTTCGCGTTCTTGCGCAACTTCTCGTATGGCTGCAAACAGGTGTTCTCGGGCCAGCGCTGGGCGCTGACCGGCGAGGCCGGGCTGTTTCTCGACCCGTTTTACTCACCCGGCACCGACTTCATCGCCATTGCCAACAGCTACATCACCGAGTTGGTGGCACATGACCGGGCCGGCCAACGGCTGGCCGGCCATGCCGAGATCTACGACCAGATCTTCCACTCGTTCTACGACAGCACGCTGGCGCTGTACACCGGCCAATACGGCATTTTTGGCAGCCCCCGGGTGCTGCCCGTCAAGGTGATCTGGGACTACAGCTACTACTGGGGCGTGCTGTCGCCGCTGTTCATCCAGCAGCGAATGACCGACCTGAAATCCCTGTCGGCGCTGCGCGCTGCGCTGGCCCGCTGCCAGCAAATCAATACCGAGGTGCAGCGGCTGTTGGGCGCCTGGGCCTTGTTGAGCGCGCCCCACGA
>JANMKO010000769.1:0-7617 GCA_031372085.1 Betaproteobacteria bacterium | reverse complement strand
CGCCGGCTGGACGCTGTACGCCCCGCTCACGCTGCAAATGGGCCCCAGCATGGACGCCGGCATCTTTGCGATGCACATCATGGGCGCCTCATCCATCATGGGCTCGATCAACATCATCGTCACCATCCTCAACATGCGCGCCCCGGGCATGACGCTGATGAAGATGCCGCTGTTCTGCTGGACCTGGCTGATCACGGCCTACCTGCTGATTGCGGTGATGCCGGTGCTGGCCGGCGCCATCACGATGACGCTGACGGACCGCCACTTCGGCACCAGTTTCTTCAGCCCCGCCGGCGGCGGTGACCCGGTGATGTACCAGCACATCTTCTGGTTCTTCGGCCACCCCGAGGTCTACATCATGATCTTGCCGGCCTTCGGCATCGTCAGCGCCATCATCCCCACTTTTGCCCGCAAACGCCTGTTCGGCTACACGTCGATGGTCTACGCCACCGCGTCCATCGCCATCTTGTCGTTCATCGTCTGGGCCCACCACATGTACGCCACCGGCATGCCGGTGACGGGCCAGCTGTTCTTCATGTACGCCACGATGCTGATCGCGGTGCCCACGGGGGTGAAGATCTTCAACTGGATCGCCACCATGTGGCGCGGCTCGATGACCTTCGAGACGCCGATGCTGTGGGCGGTGGGCTTCATCTTCGTCTTCACCATCGGCGGCTTCACCGGGCTGATCCTGGCGATGGCGCCGATCGACATCCAGTTGCAGGACACCTACTACGTGGTGGCCCACTTCCACTACGTGTTGGTGGCCGGCTCGCTGTACGCGCTGTTTGCCGGCGTCTACTACTGGGGCCCGAAGTGGACCGGGGTGATGTACAACGAGACGCGCGGCAAGATCCATTTCTGGGGTTCGTTGATCTTCTTCAACGTCACCTTTTTCCCGATGCACTTTCTCGGCCTGGCCGGCATGCCGCGCCGCTACGCGGACTACCCGATGCAGTTTGCTGACTTCAACGCGCTGGCCAGCATCGGCGCCTTTGGCTTCGGCTTCATGCAGGTGTACTTCTTTGTCTTCGTCGTCATCCCGATGATGCGCGGCCAGGGTGTCAAAGCCGCGCAGAACCCGTGGGAGGGCGCCGAAGGGCTGGAGTGGGAAGTGCCGTCGCCCGCGCCTTTCCACACCTTCGAGAACCCGCCCCGGCTGGACGCCAGTGCCACCAAGGTGCTGGCTTGAGCCCGCTGCCGGTGATGGCTGATCGCCCTGATCGTGCCGATGCTCAGCGCAAGGCCAACCGCCGGCTGGCGTTGGTTCTGGCGTCGGTGGCGCTGGTGTTTTTTCTGGGCTTCATGACCAAGATGGTGCTGCTCGGGCGTTGACGGCCCGGCGCGCTTGCTGTTGCTCACCCCCGCTGACCCACCGCTGACCCGCTGATGGCCCTGCCTTCGATCCTCTCCGGCCTGCACCGCGACAACCGCCGCATGATGGGCAAGCTGGGCGTGATCGCGCTGGCGATGTTTGGTTTTGGCTATGCGCTGGTGCCGATGTACCGCACGATCTGTGATGCGCTGGGCATCAATGTGCTGTCGGTCAGTGAGCGGGTGACGGGCGGTACCGGCACAAGCCGCAAGGCCAGCACGCAGGTGGATTTGTCGCGCACGGTCACCATCGAGTTCGACGCCAACGCCCGCGGTGTTTTTGATTTCAAGCCGGCGGTGCGCTCGGTGCAGGTGCACCCGGGCGAGATGGCCACGGTGATGTATGAGTTCCGCAACATCCAGAACCGCACGCTGGCGGCCCAGGCCATCCCCAGCTACGCGCCGATGCAGGCCAGCGCCCACTTCAACAAGGTGGAGTGCTTTTGCTTCAATGAGTACGTGCTCAAGCCGGGTGAGACGAAACAGTGGCCGGTGGTGTTTTATGTCGATGCCAAGCTGCCCAAGGATGTGACCACGATCACGCTGTCGTACACCTTTTTTGAGGTGGCGGGCAAAGTGGCCGCGCAGGGCGATGCCGCGCAGTCCGCCCGCCCGGCCAAGTCGTCATGAGCGATCCGTCGCAACCGCAGAACCCGGCGGCCCGCAAGGCGTCGTTCTTGCAGACCTTCCGGGCCGTGGCCTGGTCGTTTTTTGGCGTGCGGCGCTCGGCCGACTACGCCCAGGACATGGCCAAGCTGAACCCGGTGCACCTGGTGATTGCCGGCCTTATCGGCGCGGCGCTGTTTGTGGTCACGCTGGTCTTGCTGGTCAAGTGGGTGGTGGGCAGCGGCGTGGCGGCTTGATGCCAGCCCGCCGCCACGACACGCCACCGATCCCAAAACAAACGATTTTCTGATTTCAGGTTTCGAGGAGAACACACCAGATGGCCGCTGCGACGCCCCACGGGATCACGCCCTATTACTTCGTGCCCAGCCCGTCGGGCTACCCGGCGCTGGCCGCACTCGGCCTGTTTTTTGTCATTTTCGGCGCCGGCCAGTGGGTCAACGGCGTGGGCTGGGGGGCTTACTCGCTGATGCTCGGGCTGGTGATCTGGCTGTGCACGCTGTTTGTCTGGTTCCGCCAGGCGGTGGGCGAGAGCGAGGGCGGCCAATACTCCGAGCGGGTGGACGTGTCGTTCCGCTGGAGCATGAGCTGGTTCATCTTCTCCGAGGTGATGTTCTTCGCCGCGTTCTTCGGTGCGCTGTATTGGGCCCGGGTGCATTCGATCCCCACACTCGGCAGCCTGGACAGCCAGGTGCTGTGGCCCGATTTCAAGGCCATCTGGCCGAGCGCGGGCGGTGGCATCACCGGCTCACCGGCCAACACGGTTGAGCCGTTTGGCGTCATGGGCCCGTGGCCCATTCCCACCATCAACACCGCCATCCTGCTGACATCGGGCTTGACGCTGACCATCGCCCACCATGCGCTGATCGCCGGCAACCGCGCCAAGACCATCGGCTGGATGTGGCTCACCGTGCTGCTGGGCATCACCTTTGTCAGCTTCCAGGCTTACGAGTACCACCACGCCTACAGCGAGTTGAACCTCAAGCTCAGCTCGGGCATCTTCGGCTCTACCTTCTACCTGCTCACCGGCTTTCACGGCTTTCACGTGTTTGTCGGCATGTTGATGCTGCTGTTCATCACGCTGCGGCTGCAAAAAGGCCATTTCACGCCTGAGCGGCACTTCGGCTTCGAGGGCGCGGCCTGGTACTGGCACTTTGTGGACGTGGTGTGGCTGGGCCTGTACTTCCTGGTCTATTGGCTCTGACCTCACGGGCTGCACCCCGCGCAACGCCGCCCCGGGCGGCGTTTTTGTTGGCGGGCGTTCCGGCCGCAGGGCACTGGCCGGGCCGGCGCCCTCAGCGTGCGGTGAGCAGGCCGCTGGGTTGGATCCAGCCCATGAACCAGGCCAGCAACAGCAGCAAAAACAGCGTGATCGACAACCCGACGCGCAGTGCCAGCGCCCAGGCCATGCGGTTGTCGCGCCCGGCCGGGTTGCCGCCCTTGCGCAACATGAACAAGCCCGCACTGGCCAGCGCACCCAGCACCAGCAGCAGGGCGATCACGATCACGATTTTCATGGCCCGGGATTATCGGCGGCGCCCATGGCCGCGCTGAGCCGGGGGCGATGGCCCGCCCGGGCGCCGTGGCTGCGCCGCGCCGGGCTGCTGCTGGCAGCGGTGCTGGCCGTGCTGCTGACCACCCGGCTGGGCTTTTGGCAACTCGACCGGGCACGCCAGAAGGTCGATCTGCAAGCCCGCATGCAGGCGCGGGCTGCGTTGCCGCCGCTGGCCCAGGTCGGCCTGGCGCGCAGCGCGCCCCAGGCCGAGGCCCAGCACTACCGCCGCATCCAGCTGCGTGGCCGCTGGCAGGCCGATGCCACGGTCTACCTGGACAACCGCCAGATGAACGCGCGGCCCGGCTTTTTTGTCGTCACGCCCTTGCTGCTGGACGATGGTGACGCGGTGCTGGTGCAGCGCGGCTGGAAGGCGCGTGATTGCCGTGACCGCAGCCGCCTGGCCGCGCCGCCCACCGCCACCGGCGAGGTGGTGGTGGTGGGCCGCATCGCCCCGCCGCCGTCCAAGCTGTTCCAACTTGGTGGCACTGACAGCGGGCCGATCCGTCAAAATCTGGATCTGGCGGGTTTTGCCGCCGAGACCGGGCTGGCGCTGCGGCCCCTGTCGGTGCAGCAACTGTCAATGCAGCCAGTGCCGGTGCAGCAAATGCCGGCGCCGCAGATGCAGGTGCAGCAAATGCCGGTGCCGCAAGTGCCGGTGCCGCAAATGCCGGTGCCGCAGATGCCGATGCAGCCCACGGCCCGCAGCGCCGCTGAGCCCGTGCCGGCCGCCGCCGCCGACAACAGCCTGTTGCGCCAATGGTCGGCGCCGGCGGTGGACGTGGGCAAACACCACGGTTATGCGTTCCAGTGGTTTGCGCTGGCGGCGCTGATCGTGGGGCTTTGCGTCTGGTTCCAACTGCTGCGGCCCTTTTTGGCTCGATACCACGCTCAACACCATGCTCGACCCCTCTGAACCGCTGGCCCTCACCGTGCACTCACTGCCCCAGCCGGGCACGGTGCTGGCACGCGCGCGGTCCAGCGGCCGCTTCAAGATGCTGATGGTGCTGCTGGTGTGCGCCGCGCCGGTGCTGGCCAGCTACTACACCTACTTCATCGTGCGGCCCAGTGGCGGCACGGCCTACAGCACCCTGGTCCAGCCGGCCGTGCCGATGCCCCGGGTGCTGGCGCGCACGCTGGACGGCCAGCCGCAGCCGCTGCGCGGCCTGGCCGGCCAGTGGCTGCTGGTGGTGGTGGGCGGCGGCGCCTGCCCCGCCGGCTGCGAGAAACGCCTGTTTCTGCAGCGCCAGTTGCGCGAGATGACCGGGCGTGAGGCCGACCGCATCGACAAGCTGTGGCTGGTGACCGACGACGCGCCCATCGCCCCCGCGCTGCAACAGGCCCTGCTCACCAGCCCGGCGATGACGGTGCTGCGCCTGCCGCGTGATGCGGTGGTGGCCTGGCTGCAGCCCGCGCCTGGTCAGGTGCTGGAAGACCATCTGTACATCGTCGATCCGGTGGGCGACTGGATGATGCGCGCCCCCGCCGATGCCGACCCGGCCAAGCTCAAACGCGACATCGACCGGCTGCTGCGCGGCTCGGCCGGCTGGGACAAACCGGGCCGCCAGGCGCTGATTGACACCCCCGCCGCCGCCGCCCCCACCGCCACGCCTGCCGCCGCCCCCCCCACCGCGCCGGCGGCCTCGTCCGCCCCCGCCCGGCCCTGAGCCCCGCCCGCGATGCCAAGCCTGCTGCCCCTGGTCGATCTGCCGCCGCTGCTGCGCCTGGTGTTGCTGGCCGGCGCGCTCGCCCTGCTGCCGCTGGCCGGCTGGGCCTGGCGCCAGCGCGGCGCGCCGATCAACGTCCGGCTGGCCGCGCTCACCGCGCTGACCTTGTTCCTGACCTTTGACCTGATCGTCGTCGGCGCCTTCACCCGGCTCACCGATTCGGGTCTGGGCTGCCCCGACTGGCCCGGCTGTTACGGCCAGGCCAGTCCGCTGGGCGCGCAAGCCGATATCCACGCCGCCCAGGCCGCGCTGCCCAGTGGCCCGGTCACCGTGACCAAGGCCTGGATCGAGATGCTGCACCGCTACCTGGCGATGGCCGTGGGTTTGCTGATCCTGGTGGCCGCCGGCTTGAGCTGGCGCGCCCGGGCCGTGTTGCCGCATTCACCAGCCTGGGCAGCGGCCACGCTGGACTGGGTGGTCGTGCAGGGGCTGTTTGGCAAGTACACCGTCACGCTCAAGCTCTACCCGGCCATCGTCACGCTGCACTTGCTGGGCGCGCTGCTGCTGCTGGCGCTGCTGGTGCTGCAATGGGCGTCGTTCCGCAACCGGCCGCTGCTGTGGCGGGCCGGGCGTTGGGCGGGCGGGCGGGCGTCGCGTGCGGTGGCGTGGGTGGGCGCGGTGCTGCTGCTGCAAATCGGGCTGGGCGGTTGGGTGAGCAGCAACTACGCTGTGCTGGCCTGCACCGGGTTCCCCACCTGCAACGGCCAGTGGTGGCCGGCGATGGATGGCGGCGCCGGCTTCACGCTGCTGCGCGCGCTGGGCCGGGCCGGCCACGGCGGTTACCTGGCGTTTGATGCGCTGGTGGCCATCCACATGGCGCACCGCCTGATGGCGGGCGTGGCGCTGGCCGCGCTGGCCTGGCTGGCCTGGGCGCTTTGGCAACAGCCCGGCCCCGCGCTGCGCCGCCATGGCCAGGCGCTGGCCGGTCTGATCGTCTGGCAGGCCGCCAGCGGGCTGTCCAATGTGGTGCTGGGCTGGCCGATGCCGGCCGCGCTGGCGCACAGTGCGGGTGCCGCCGGTCTGGTGGCGCTGCTCACCGCGCTGTGGGCGCGCAGCCGGGCGGGTGAGCGCCTGCTGGCAGGGCCGGCGCCGGGCGCCGCGTCGGCAGACCGGCCGCCGGGCACCGTGCCAACCCCGCCCCCTTTCAACACTGCCCAGTCTGCCCACCCCACCCGCCACCCCGCCCGCCACGCCACCCGCCACGCCAACCACCCGGCCCGCCCCGGCGCCGGCACTGTCTAGACCCCAACCGCCCTGCCGATGACCGCCTCGATCTTGTCCCCTGCCACGCCGGCCGCCCGCTGGCGCCAGTACCTGGCGCTGACCAAGCCGCGGGTCGTGCAGTTGATCGTCTTCTGCGCGGTGATCGGCATGCTGCTGGCCGAGCCCGGCTGGCCCCGGCTGGCGCTGGCCGTGCCGGCCACGGTGGGCATCTGGCTGGTGGCCAGCGCGGCGGCGGCCTTCAACTGCCTGGTCGAGCAGGCCATCGACCGCAAGATGGCGCGCACCGCCTGGCGGCCCACCGCCCGGGGCCAGTTGAGCAACACCCAGGCGCTGTTGTTCTCGGCCGTGCTGTGTGGCCTGGGCAGCGCGCTGCTCTATTGGTGGGTCAATCCCCTCACGATGTGGTTGACCTTTGCCACGTTCGTCGGCTATGCGGTGGTCTACACCGTGGTGCTCAAGCCGCTGACACCGCAAAACATCGTCATCGGCGGTGCCTCGGGCGCGATGCCGCCGGTGCTGGGCTGGGCGGCGCTGCGCAACGACGTGGGGCCTGAGGCGCTGGTGATGTGCCTGATCATCTTCTTGTGGACACCGCCGCACTTCTGGGCGCTGGCGCTGTACCGGGTGGAAGACTACCGCCGTGCCGGCTTGCCGATGCTGCCCGTCACCCACGGCTCTGATTTCACCCGCCTGAACGTGCTGCTGTACACGCTGGTGCTGTTTGCCGCCACCTTGCTGCCCTTCATCATCGGCATGAGCGGCTGGCTGTACCTCGTCAGCGCAGTGTTGCTGGGCGCCTGGTTCACCGGCTACGGCTGGCTGCTGTGGCGCAATTACAGCGACGCGCTGGCGCGCAAGACCTTCCGCTTTTCGATCCTGCACCTGTCGCTGCTGTTTGCCGCGCTGCTGGTCGACCACTACCTGATGCCCTGGTATTGAATTGAATCCCCCCGAAGCGCCTTCGGCGCCCCCCACGGGGGGGGCGGACGCCAGCGGCCCGGCAAAGCCGGCTCCGCAGCGTCTGCTTGGGGGCGCTTCGGCACGCTGGAGACCTTAAAAACATGCGATCCCCTGCCACATTGACGCGCCGCCTGCTGCTGGCCCTGGCCGCCACGG
>JANMKO010000698.1:0-2520 GCA_031372085.1 Betaproteobacteria bacterium | reverse complement strand
ACTTCGCGCCCACCGGCGTAATCCACCAGATCAACCGTGCGTTGCTGGCCGGGCTCAAACCGCACTGCCGTGCCGCTGGCGATGTTCAGCCGCATGCCGTGGGCGGCGGCGCGGTCAAACTGCAACGCCGCATTGGTCTCGGCAAAGTGGTAGTGCGAGCCCACCTGGATCGGCCGGTCGCCGGTGTTCTGCACCACCAGCGTGTGGCCACGCCGGCCGGGGTTCAGGGCATGGTCGCCCGCGTCGATGAGCAGTTCACCAGGGGTCATGGGGTCACGCTGTCAAGAGATGGGTTGGTGCACGGTCACCAGTTTGGTGCCGTCCGGGAAGGTGGCTTCCACCTGGATTTCAGGGATCAGCTCGGCAATGCCGTCCATCACCTCATCGCGGGTGAGCACGGTTTTGCCGTCGCTCATCAGCGCGGCCACGGTTTTGCCGTCGCGCGCGCCCTCCATGATGGCCGCGCTGATCAGCGCCACCGCCTCGGGGTAGTTCAGCTTCAGGCCGCGTGCCTTGCGCCGCTCGGCCAGCAGCGCGGCGGTGAAGATCAGCAGCTTGTCTTTTTCGCGGGGGGTGAGGTCCATGGTGGGCTGATTCTGCTTGAGCCGCTGGTGCCGGCCTTTCGGGTTGTCACCGGGCCGGGCGCAAGAGATGTGCCATGTGAGCTGGCGTGTTGATGGGCCTGGGTGCTGCGCAACCCTCGCATCAGCAGCAAAACCGTCGAACGGTCTCGGGTGGGCTCCTTCCCCCTGCCGGGGGGAAGGTTGGGATGGGGGTTCGGCCTTGGCACAGCGCCGGCTTTCGACCCCCACCCCAACCCTCCCCCTGCCCGGGGGAGGGGGTGCGACTGCCCCTCGTTTCTCCGCGAACGCCGGGCGCCGACAGGGGCCTGGGATGCGCTCACCGACCAGCAGGCAGCCTCAGCAATGTTTGCCCGGCCGGGACCGGGTGCATTTGCCCTTGCCAGGCCAGCCACAGGCCGCCGGGCGGCTGGGCCAGGCCGGCGTCCAGCGCCAGCGTCACCTGCCCGCCGTGCAGCGCCAGCCGGTAGCCCAGCAGGCCGTGGGCGGTGTGCAGGCCGGCCACGCCCACCGGCCCGCTGGCCAGCCAGGTGGCGGGCACACCGGCGGCCAGCACCAGGGCCTGGTCGCTGTCGCGCTCGTAGGCCAGCAGGTCGAGCGCCGAGCGGATGAAATCGGACGAGACCCAGGCATGCGGCATGTCGCCGATGAAGCGCGGCTGGCGCGGCTGCCGGCCTACCACCTCGGCCCAGTGCCGCCAGCCGGCGGGGCGCTGGTCTTGCAGAAAAAAGTCCAGCATCGCCAGCGCCCGGTCAGCGTGGCCCAGCCGCAGCAGGGCCGAGACCGAGCGCAGCTCGTACGGGGTGTAATCGGCCCAGTCAGTGGCTTGGCGGCGCTGCTGTGCTTCATCCCAGTAGCGCTGCCAGGTGGCTTGCAGCAGCGCCGGGGCCACCAGCGATTCGGCCCCGGCCGGGCTGAAGATCAGCGTGCTGGAACTGGGGTCAAAGTCACCCAGCTCGGCGGCGCCGGGCAGGTGGTTGATCTGGTGCTGGGCCAGGCTGGTGTTGATGGACGCACCCAGCTCACGCCGAAACTCACCGTGCTGCGCCAGCAACTCGTCAGCGCGCGCCACCAAGCCGAGTGCGCGGGCGATTTGCACCGCATCGCGCCAGCCGGCCAGCGCCCAGAAGTTGTCCCAGTGGCTGTGCATCGGCTTGGCCGAATAGCCCTCGTGGCTGATCGACGCCGGCATCAGGCCCCAGAACGCCTCTCGCCCGGGCTGCTGGTTGAGTGCGCTGCGCTCGGATTGGCGCAGTTGCTGCATGTAGCGGGCGGCGGCGTCTACCGCCGGCCACAGCGCGCGCAACCGGGCCTGGTCATCGGCGGTGCGGGCTGAGTAGCGCCAGAGTTCGGCCACGGCAAAGATGAACTGGCCGTGGCTGTCGTTCTCGGCCACCGGGTCAGCCCCCCGGGCGTCCACACAGCAGGGCACTTTGCCGTTGGCAAACAGCTGGGTGGCATACCAGGTGACGAACTCGCGGGCCGCGTCCACCTCACCCAGCCTCAGCAGGCCGGCCACCATCATCGCGCCGTCGCGAATCCAGCTGCGGGCATAGCTGCGGGTGCCGGGCTGCAGCGCCGGGCCGCTGCGCGACATCAGGATGTGCGACAGCGCGGCGCGCAGGCTGTGGTGCAGCGGCTGGGCTGCGGCGGGCAGGGTGAAAGCGACTCGGTTGAGGCGGGCCCGCCAGGCATCGCCGCTGGCGTCTAGCCGGGCCTCAGCGTCGGCGCTGTCGGTGGGCGGCGCGGGCTGGCCGGCCAGCGGCAGGCGGATGGTGATGCTGCGGCGCGCACCGGGGGCCAGGTGCAGCGGCCAGTCGAGCCGGGCACTGGCCAGGCCTTGCGGGTCATGCAGCGTGGTCAGTGGGCGGGCGCTGCCGGCCAGCACATCGGCGGTGCCCAGCGGCGCGGCGGTGACGCTGGCGGGGGCGTCCAGCGC
>JANMKO010000673.1:0-4123 GCA_031372085.1 Betaproteobacteria bacterium | reverse complement strand
GCCCTGGTGGCGCGCCCGGTGCTGCCGCTGGCGCTGTCCATCCTGCTGGGCAATGCGCTGATCTGCCTGGGCATGGTCGTCTACGGCCAGGCCATCTACCTGTTGCTGCGGCCCGCTGCGCCGCCGCGCTGGCTGATGTGGCTGCAACCGCTGGTGTGGATCGGCCTGCTGCTGATGCTGGACTGGCCGCTGCACCAGCGCACCGCAGTGCTGTCGATGGTCTTTGTGGGCTTGTTGGCGCCCGGCGTGGTGTTGATCCTGCGGCGTGGCTGGCAGGCTGAGCGCTCACTGCGCATGGTGGCGCTGAGCATGGCCACGGCGATGGTGGCGCTGGCGCTGCGCGCCGTGCATGCCTGGCTCACCCCGGCCGATTACGGTGATCTGCTGCAGGCCAGCCTGGGCCAGGGGCTGACGTTTCTGGTGGCCTTCATGTGCCTGATCGGCGCGGGCTTCGGCTTTGTGCTGGCGGTGTTTGAGCGGGTGGCGTTGCAGATGGAGGACATGGCCACCCACGACGGTCTGACCGGCTGCTGGAACCGCGCCACCACCGACACCTTGCTGGAGCATGAGCTGCAACGCGCGCGCCGGTCTGGCGCGTCGGTCGCATTTGCCCTGCTCGACCTCGACCATTTCAAACAGATCAACGACCAGCACGGCCACCGCACCGGTGACGCGGTGCTGCGTGGTTTTGCCCAGACGGTGCGCGGCCGGCTGCGCGCGTCCGACGTGTTTGGCCGCACCGGTGGTGAAGAGTTTGGCCTGGTGCTGCCCGACACTGACGCCGCCGGCGCGCGCTGGCTGGTAGAGGACATCCGGCGCGCGGTGATGGCGATGGCCCTGGCCCGCGACGACACCGTGGGGCCGGGTGAGGGACTGGGTGAGGGACCGGGCGGGGTGCCCGGTGAAGGCGCCGGCACCCCCGTGCAGGTGACGGTGTCGGCCGGCCTGGCGGTGGCCGACGCGCAGACCTGGGTCTCGGGTGACCGGCTGTACGGCCATGCCGACCAGGCGCTGTACGAGGCCAAGCATGCCGGGCGCAACCAGGTGGCGGTGTACGGCCTGGGCCGGGGCGCGTCGGCCCTGCTGCCGCTGGACTGAACCGGCGCTGGCCCAAAGGTGCTGGCTTCAAGCCGCTGGCAGCTTGACCCCCTCCCGGCTGCTGCCAGCGCGAGACCGGTGCAACCGGCGCAGCGCGCACAAATCGGCGGGCCTCAGTAATTCAGCCCCATCGCCTGGCGCACCTCTTTCATCGTCTGCCGGGCCACGGTGCGGGCGCGCTCGGTGCCCATCTCGACAATCCAGTGAATCTGCTTCGGGTTGCCCAGATAGGCCTCGGCCCGCTCACGCCAGGGCTGCTGCTCACGCACGATGGCGTCGATCACCGGCTGCTTGCAGTCCAGGCAGCCGATGCCGGCGCTGGTGCAGCCTTGCACCACCCAGGCTTTGGTCTCGGTGTCTGAATAAACCTGGTGAAACTGCCAGACCGGGCATTTGGCAGGGTCACCGGGGTCGGTGCGGCGCACGCGCTGCGGGTCGGTGGGCATGCGCTTGATCTTCTGGCTGACAACCGCCGGCTCGTCGCGCATCGCGATGGTGTTGCCCCGGCTTTTGCTCATCTTGTCGCCGTCCAGCCCGGGCAGCTTGCTCACCTCGGTGAGCAGCACGGCCGGCTCGGTGAGCACGCTTTTGCCGCTGCCTTTGAGGTGGCCCAGCAGCAGCTCGGCCTCGTCGTTGTCCAGCACCGCCGCAGCCAGCGCCCTGCGCACGATGGCCTCACCCCGGGCCAGTGCGTCGGCCGCGCCGTCCTGGCCGTAGGCTTTGCGCTGCTTTTCGGCGTAGCGCGCATCGTCTTTGCCCAGCTTGGCCAGCGCGGCGGCCACTTGCGCCTCATGCTGGCTGCCCCGGCCGTAAAGGTGGTTGAAGCGGCGCGCCACCTCGCGTGTGATCTCGACATGCGGCGCCTGGTCTTCGCCCACCGGCACGTAAGCGGCTTTGTAGATCAGGATGTCGGCCGCCTGCAGCAGCGGATAGCCCAGAAAGCCGTAAGTGGCCAGGTCGCGGTCTTTGAGTTTCTCGATCTGGTCTTTGTAGCTGGGCACCCGCTCCAGCCAGGCCAGCGGCGTGCCCATCGCCAGCAGGGTGAACAGCTCGGCATGCTCGGGCAACCGGCTCTGGATGAAGATCGTGGCCTTCTCGGGATCAAGCCCGGCGGCGATCCAGTCGATCACCATGTCGTAGACGGTTTTTTCGATCACGTCGCGCTCTTCGTAGTGCGTGGTCAGCGCATGCCAATCGGCAACGAAGAAGAAGCAGTCGTAGTCGTGCTGCAAGCGCACCCAGTTCTTCAGCGCGCCGTGGTAGTGGCCGAGGTGCAGCGCGCCGGTGGGGCGCATGCCGGAGAGTACGCGGGGTCGCATCGAGCTTGTCCTTCCAGAAGAGGCCGGATTCTCGCAGACCCATCCCCGTAAACTGCGCCCCCGTCATGCAGCGCATCGTGATCCTGATCTCCGGCCTGGGCAGCAATATGCAGGCCCTGGTGCAGCGCTGTGCTGACCAGCGCTGGCCGGCGCAAGTGGTGGCGGTGATCGCCAACCGGCCGGCTGCCGACGGGCTGGCCTGGGCGGCGCGGCATGGCATCCCGGTGCGGGTGGTGGACAACACCCAACACCCCAGCCGCGCGGCATTTGATGCCGAGCTGGCCCGGGTAGTTGACAGCTTTGCGCCCGATCTGCTGCTGCTGGCCGGCTTCATGCGCATCCTGAGCGACGGCTTTGTGGCGCACTACAGCGGCCGGTTGCTCAATATCCACCCGTCGCTGCTGCCGGCGTTTACCGGCCTGCACACCCACCGGCGGGCCATCGAGGCCGGCTGCAAGCTGGCCGGGGCCACGGTGCATTTTGTCAACGCCACGCTGGACCACGGCCCGATCATTGCCCAGGCGGTGGTGCCGGTGCTGCCCGGCGACACGGCCGAGGCGCTGGCAGCCCGGGTCAAGGCGGCTGAGCATGTGCTGTACCCGCTGGCGGTGCGCTGGTTTGTCGACGGCCAACTGCTGCTGCAAGGTGGCGTGGTGCACCACCGCAGCGGCGCGTCCCAGCTGTTGCTCGGCTGATCGGGGGGCTCGGGCGGCTCGGGCGGCTCGGGCTGATCTGGCGGGGCGCCGCCCCAAGAATCAGCAAAACCCGGGCGCGGATAATCGGTCGATGCATCCCACTGCCCTGCTGGACCTGGCCACCGAGCTGTTGCGCGCGGTTCTCAAGCTCGACGCGCCCGCTGACAGCATCGTCTCGGGCTTCTTCCGCAAGCACCGCACGCTGGGCCCGCGTGAGCGCCATGCGCTGGCTGAAACCGCCTACACCGTGCTGCGGCGCCGCTCACTGCTGCAACACCAGGCGCAAAGCGGCAGCGGCGCACTGGAGCGCCGGCTGGCGCTGCTGGCCTGGTCGGGCGACGAGAGCCTGCTGCGCGGCGCGGTGGGCCCAAACGAGGCGCAGTGGCGCAAGCAGGTGCTGGCGGTCGATCCGCAAAGCTTCTCTGACAAATTGCGCCACAACCTGCCCGACTGGCTGGCCTCGGCGCTGCGCACGCAACTGGGCGAGGACCAGTTCTGGCCGCTGGTGGCCGCACTCAACGAGCCGGCGTCACTCGATCTGCGCGTCAATGTGCTCAAGGCCAAGCGCGAGGACGTGCTGTCCATCCTCAACCAGGCCGGCCTGCGGGTGGCGCCCACGCCGTTTTCACCGTGGGGCATCCGGGTGCCGGGCAAGCCGGCACTGCAAAAAATCGATGCCTTCACCCGGGGTGACATCGAGGTGCAGGACGAAGGCAGCCAGTTGCTGGCGGTGCTGACCGACGCCAAACGCGGTGAGATGGTGGTCGATTTTTGCGCCGGCGCCGGCGGCAAGACGCTCGCGCTGGGCGCGTCGATGCGGTCCACCGGCCGGCTGTATGCATTCGACACCTCGGGCCACCGGCTGGACGCGCTCAAGCCCCGCATGGCGCGCAGTGGTTTGTCGAACGTGCACCCGGCGCAGATCGCGCATGAGCGGGATGAGCGGGTGAAACGCCTGTCCGGCAAGATCGACCGGGTGCTGGTGGACGCGCCGTGCTCCGGGCTGGGCAC
>JANMKO010000642.1:0-2369 GCA_031372085.1 Betaproteobacteria bacterium | reverse complement strand
GGGCGACAACCCGCCGGACGGCCCGCGCCGCGCGCCCGGCGCCGCGCCCCAACCCGGCTACCTGGCCAGTGTGCGGGCGGTGCGCTTGCACGTGGCCAGCCTGCACGGCCTGCCCGGGCCGCTGGCGGTGCGGGTGCAGCGCCTGGCCGGTGATGCCCAGCAAATCCTCTACCAGTTCAGCCTGCACGACGGCGCCGGCCGGCCGGTGGCCGATGGCAGGGCCACCGTGGTGCTCAACACCCCGCTGGCCCTGCTGCCAGCCCGGGCGCCCAGCGCCGAGCCCTGACGCCATGCCGCCCGCCGAGCCCACCCCCGCCGTGGCCCGCAAGGCATTGCCCGAGAGCACGGCCACCGATTTGAGCGGCAAGCGCGCGCTGGTCACCGGCGCCAGCGGCGCGCTGGGCGGGGCCATCGCCCGGCGCCTGGCGCGCGACGGTGCCACCGTGCTGCTGCACGCCAACACCCGCGCCGACGCGGTGGCCACGCTGGCCGGGCAGATTCGCGCCGCTGGCGGCCGCGCCGAGGTGTTTGTCTTCGACCTGACCGACGCCACCGCCAGCGCGGCCGCCGCGCTGGCGATGGGCGCGGGCGGCGCGGTGCAGGTGATCATCAACAACGCCGGTGTGCATGACGACGCGGTGCTGGCCGGCATGGCCGCCGCGCAGTGGCACCGGGTGATCGATGTGTCGCTGCACGGCTTCTTCAACATCACCCAGCCGCTGCTGCTGCCGATGCTGCGCACCCGCTGGGGCCGCATCGTCAACCTGTCGTCGGTGGCCGCGCTGGTGGGCAACCGCGGCCAGGTCAATTACGCGGCGGCCAAGGGCGCGCTCAACGCGGCCACCAAGGCCTTGTCACTGGAGGTGGCCAGCCGGGGCATCACCGTCAACGCGGTGGCGCCCGGCATCATCGCCTCACCGATGGCCGACGGCATGTTCGACGCCGCCACCGTGGCCCGCCTGGTGCCGGCCCAGCGCGCTGGCACGCCGGCCGAGGTGGCCGACCTGGTGGGGTTTCTGGCCAGCCCGGCGGCGGCTTACATCACCGGCCAGGTGATTTCGATCAACGGCGGGCTGTGTTGATCGGCGCCCGGCGCCGGGCCGTCACGCCGCAAGATCAGCCGGGCGGCAGTGGCTGGGCGGGCGCTGCCGCCGCGCCGCCAAACAGCGCGCCGCTGAGCGCGTCCGGGCCGTAGCCCCGGTTCACGTCCAGCCCGGTCAGCCGCCAGTCGTGCACCGGCAGGTCGGGGACGGGCAGGCCCAGCCGCTCGGCAAAGCGGCGCGGCCACTGCACGCCGTGCTGGCTGAGGTGGTCAAAAAAATCAACCTCGGCCACCGCACCCACGGTGCTGCGCAGGCCGTTGAGCGACACGCGCAGCCGGCGCAGCAGGCCCGGCTCGCGGTCGATGAACAGCGCCAGCCGGTCGCCTGCGGCAAAGCCCAGGCCGGGCACCAGGTCCAGCAGCAACTGGTCGCAGCGCTGGCCGTGCAGCGTCTCGGGCGGGCCCCAGTTCACCGGCCCGGCAAAGCCGGCCAGCGCCATCGGGCCGGCCAGGAACAGGCTGTAGCCGTCGGCCACCAGCGCGGCGGCGTCGCGCACGTCGCGGTCGGTCGAGACGCTGCCGTTCAGCCACACCGTCACGTCGCCGGTGGCCGGGCCGGGCCCACCCGGCCCACCGGGCCCGCCCCGCCCAGCCTGGCGGCGCAGCACCTGCTTGTGGCCGGCGTCGCCCCGGTGGTCCTGCGCCAGCAGGCCGGCGCCGGGCAGCAGCCGCTCTTGCGAGCCGGCCCGGTAGCCCGCGTCCACCCGCACCGGCTGGCGTTGCTGGGCCAGCGACCGCCACCCACCCCGGTAGCTGACGTTGATGTCGCGCAAGCCGCGCCAGGCGGCCAGGCCGTGGGCGTCAGCGCTTTCTTGCAGCCGGGCGCGGGCACTGGACGATCCCGCGTCGGCGGCGATGTCGGGCCAGGGGCCGCTGGCGCAGGCGCTGAGCCAGGCCGCCGACGCCAGCGGCAGCAACGGCCAGGCCACCGCCCGGCGCAGCAGCTGGCGTCGGCCGGCGGCACCTGCTGCACCAGCGGCGCCGGCTGTACCGGCGGCACCGGCTGCACCGGCTGTACCGGCGGCACCGGTCTTGGGGCGGGCGGATGGGTCTGGCGGCATGGTGGCGGGCTCCGGGCGGCGGTGGCTGGCATTCTCGTTGGGCGCGGGCGCCCCCCGTGGCACAGTCACATCGCCCTTGGCCGGCCGGCCCAGGCCCGCTGGCCGGCGCAGGCCCGGCCCGGCCCGGCCCGGCCACTGCCGCCGCATCAGCGCTGGAACGGCGGCCGTCGCGCCAGCCGCTGCCACAGCAGCCGCGGCAGGCGCAG
>JANMKO010000627.1:0-13282 GCA_031372085.1 Betaproteobacteria bacterium | reverse complement strand
GGCGGGAAGCTCGATGAACACAAATATCCAGGAGACAAACAAATGGCCAGGTTCGAGATCGATGTCAACGGCAAGAAGCAGCGTGTCGAAGCCGATGCCGATTCACCGCTGCTGTACGTGCTGCGCGACCAGCTGGCGCTGCACGGCCCCAAGTTCGGCTGCGGCCTGGGCCAGTGCGGTGCCTGCACCGTGCACATCGGCGGCCAGGCTGTGCGCTCATGCAGCTATCCGGTGTCTGCCGTCGGCAAGAGACCGGTGACGACGCTTGAAGGGCTGGGCCGCAACGGCAAGCCCTCGCCACTGCAGCAGGCCTTCATCGACGAGCAGGCGGCGCAGTGCGGTTACTGCATCAACGGCATGGTGATGCAGGCGGCAGACCTGCTCAAGCGCACGCCAAAACCCAGCGAGGCGCAGATCCGCGAGGGTCTGGCGATGAACCTGTGCCGCTGCGGCACACACCAGCGCATCGTGCGCGCGGTGCAGCGCGCTTCTGGCCAAACAGTTACCGCCTGAGGGAGCACGGACATGACCATGGATCGCAGAACCTTTCTGGCTTCGTCCGGCGCGCTGGTCGTCGGCTTCTCGTGGGCCGGCACGGCCGCCGCCGCTTCAGGTGCAGCGACGCTGGCACCGGCCAAGGCGGTGGACAAGGCGCGCATCGAATCCTTCGTCGCCATCGCTGGCGATGGCCGCGCCACCGTCTACGTCGGCAAAGTGGACCTGGGCAACGGCTCTCGCACGGCGCTGGCACAGCTGGCGGCCGACGAGCTGGACCTGCCCTTCGACCGCATCACGATGGTGATGGGCGACACCGCTACAACACCCGACCAGTGGCTCACCGGCGCCAGCACGACCATCGCGCAGGGCGGTATGGAGTTGCGCCGCGCCTGCGCCACGGCGCGGGCCGCACTGCTGGCACGCGGCGCCGCGATGCTGGGTGTGGCGGCCGACGATGCCGGCTGCCGCGACGGTGCCGTGTTTGCCAAGGCCGACCCGGCGCGCCGCGTCGGCTACGGTGAGCTGGCCGTATCGGCGCCGCTGCAATTGGCGGTGGACCCGAAGGTCGTGCTGAAGAAGCCCGCCGACTATCAATGGATCGGCAAGCCGATCCCGCGCGTGGACATACCCGCCAAGCTGACGGGCGAATGGACCTATGTGCACGACTTCCGCCTGCCCGGCATGCTGCACGCGCGGGTGCTGCGTCCGGGCGCCAGCGGTGCCAACTTGCTGTCCTTCGACGACAGCGCGGCCAAGCAGATCGACGGCTTTGTGCGCACGGTGCGCAAGGGCGACTTCCTGGCCGTGCTGGCCAAGACCGAGTGGGGCGCCATCAAGGCGATGCGCGCCGTGCGGGTGCAGTGGGGCGCGGCCGAGCCCTTGCCAGAGCAGGCCACGGTGTTTGACCACTGGCGTGGCCTGAAGGTGGCAAAAGAGGATGTGACGCAGAACGTCGGTGACGCGCGCGCAGCGCTGGCCGCCATCACCAACCCCGCGCGCAAAGTCAAGGCCCGCTACGACTTTGCGGTGCAGACGCATGCATCGATGGGCCCAAGCTGCGCCGTGGCCGACTTCAGCGACGGCCAGCTCACGGTGTGGAGCGCGTCGCAGGCCACCCACTCACTGGTGACCGAGATCGCGCCCATCGTCGGCCTGCCCGCCGACAAGGTGCGCATCGTCTACCTCGAAGGCTCGGGCTGCTACGGCCGCAACGGCCACGAAGACGCGTCCGCTGACGCCGCGCTGCTGGCGGTGCTGGCCGGCCAGCCGGTGCGCGTGCAGTGGATGCGCGACGACGAGATGGCACGCTCGCCCAAGAGCCCGCCGCGCTCGATCGACCTCGAAGCCGGGCTCGACGAGGCCGGCAACATCGTCGCCTGGACCGGTGACTTCTGGATCGCGCTGAACCACATCGTCGCCTTCAAGCCACTCGACTTTCCGCTGCTGGCAGCGGCCGAGACTGGCGTGCCGCGCTCGGGCAACTGGGTCGGCTTCCTGTTCCAGAACTCGGGCGTCGGCTACACGCTGCCAAACGTGCGCGTCAACACACGCCACGTAGAGAAAGCCTTCTTCCGCAGCGCGCACCTGCGCAGCCCGGGCCGCATCGAGAACACCTTTGCCAACGAGAGCTTCATCGACGAACTGGCCTTCGTCGCCCAGGCCGACCCGGCCGAATACCGGCTGCGCGTGATGAAAGACCCGCGCGGTGTGGCGGTGATCCAGAAAGCCATGGCACGCGCGAAGTGGCAGCCACGCGCCGGCATCAACCCGATGGCCAGCAACACGGCGACGGGCGACATCGCGCGTGGCCGTGGCATCAGCTACCTGCGCTACAGCAACAACAACACCTATGTGGCGGCGGTGGCTGAGGTGGCGGTGAACCGCAAGACCGGTGAGATCCGGGTCGAGCGCGTTTGCGTCGCACATGACTGCGGCCTGGTCGTCAACCCCGACGGCACGATCAACCAGATCGAGGGCGGCACGATCCAGACCGTCAGCCGCACCCTGATGGAAGCCGTGACGTGGGACCGCCGCGAGGTGCTGTCGCGCGACTGGGCCAGCTACCCCATCCTGCGCCACGACCAGGTGCCGCGCGTCGAGGTGGACCTGATCGACCGCCCCGACCAACCCACGCTGGCGGTGGGCGAACCCACGCCCTGCGCGATCCCGGGGGCCATCGCCAATGCGGTGTTCGACGCCACCGGGGCGCGGCTGCGCGAGGTTCCCTTCACGCCCGACCGGGTAAAGGCGGCCTTGCTTCGGCCCGTGGGCGCCTGATGTTCAGCCTGCTCTGCAAGCCGGGGCCTGCAAAGCGAAGCGGCGCGCGCAGGCCGAACCTCGTTGATCGGCCGGCCATTGCCGGCTCACCGAGACCAGTAAATCCCGTCGATGTTGATCTTGGTGGTGATATTGGCGTTGCCGGGCTTGCCGGTGAAGGCGTAGCGGTCGGCGATGATGAAGCGCGACAACACCAATGACAGATCCAGGTTTTTGTTGACCGCGCTGAAAGCCGACAGCGGGATCGTCACCCTGCACCAGAGCCCCGTGTTGCAGTAGCCAAAATCGCCGTTGCCGATCTGCAAATAGGCCTCTTGCACAACCCGGTCTTGCGTGTCGGACGAAATACCGATTTCGATCTTGCCCGGGTAGTTGGTCTTGATGCTGAAGACCACGCTGCCAGTGGCCGCAAAGCCCGACAGATTGACTGTGAGCGGTGGCGCAGCGGCCGATTGGTTCAAGAAGCCCCAGCCGTAGTCTTTGGGCTGCGGGCTGATCTCGATGCTGGTGACGGCGTCACCAGGCGCGGCGGTGTTGGTCACTTCCGGGGCCGCCACGCTGTTGCCGTCAAACGGGTCCCAGCGCAAGCCCGCCGGCCTGAGCTCGGACGCCGCCAGCGCAGCCTCTGAGAACAAGGTGTATTTGCCCTCGGCAACGGCGGCGTTGACCACCGGCGGTGCAAAGTACACCGCGTCGGCAGCGGTGTAGCTGCCGGGCTCCCAGACCCAGGTGGCGCTGGGCGGGTTGAGGCCCTGGATCACATAGCGCGCCTGGCGCTTGACATTGAACAAGCCCCATTTGTCGTCGCCTTGCTTCCAGGGCTCGTCAAACGCTTCAAAGTAGAAGATCGCCTTGGGCCCGGCGCCGGCCCTGCCCTCGGCGGCCCAGGCGGTGAGCCGGTCGACATACATCTTCTGGTTCACCGGATGGGCGCGGAAAGCCAGGCGCCCCAGATCAACCGCGTTCCAGCCGGTCTCGCCGATGGTGATGGGCATGCCGGCCAGGCCCTTGCGGTCAAGGTGGGTGCGCGCAGCGTTGTACTGCACCTTGGCCTCGGCCAGGGCGGCGTCCATCATCGCCGTCGCCCGCTGGGCGGCGGGCACCGCCTTTTGCTGCCAGTCCCAGCGGCCTGGGTCGAAGTAGCTGTCGAGCTCGGCGTAGGTGTGCAGCGACGCAAAATCAATGACATCGGTGATTACGCTGGGCGCGCTGGCCCAGAACAGGTAGTTGTCGTCAGTGGTTACCGGCTGCGCCACCTGGCCACGCAGCTTGCGCAGGTAACCGGCCATCACCTCGGGCACAAGCTTGTTGAACGACCAGGTGACCATGGTCTCGTTGCCCACGCTGACGGCCAGCACCGTGTCGCTGTACTGGTTGGCCAGGGCCACACCGCGTGCAATTTCGGCCTGGTTGAAGGCATCGTCGCCGCTTTGGATGTAAACACCCAGCTGCACCTTGATGTTCAGGTTGTTGCTGCGGATGACCTGAAGCGTGGCCTTGGCCACTTTGTCCGAGCTGTCAAACAGGCGGATCAAGCCAAATCCGCCGGCAATCAGCAGATCAAGATCTTGCTTGATGTTGGCCGGCGGGATGGTCTCGGCGGCAAGGCCGGCCACGTTGACCGACGTGCGGTAGGGTGAGTAGCTCACCGCCTTGCGGGTGGTGAACTCGGCGCTCAAGGGCCGCAGCTGCACGCCGGTGATGGGCGTGGTGCCGCCGCCACCGCAGGCCACCAGCGCGATGCTGACGGGTAGCGCCAGCGTAAGCGCCCGCATCTGCGCCCGCATAAGCGCCCACATAAGCGCCCGCATAAACGCCAGCCCACAGGCCCAAGCGGCGCAAGCAAGCCGGCCGACACGGGCCGCCAGGGTATTGAATCGGGTTGCCATCATCGGGGTGACCTCGTGCCTGTGCACATCAGAAAACATAGACCGCGCCGGCACCCAACCAGTAGCCCCGGGATGTCAGCCGCGAATCGATGTTGGTGAACGCCTTGTTGTCGGGTGCTGACATGGGCGACAGGCCGAGCCGCGCATAGTTCACCATGCCGACAAAGCCGTAAAGCTGGATGCCACGGCCAAAGTCGTGGTTGAGCCCCGCCACATTGATCGTGGCCGAGTTGGTCTGGCCGCGCTCGCTGGGGTTGGCGGTGGCCGCCGGCCCAAGGTGCACCATGCCGGTGGATGCCGTCCACTGGCCCATGCGGTAGCGCGCACCCAGCATCAGGTCGAGTGACGTGGCCGGATAACCGCGAAAGACGCCGCCACCCAGGTCTTTGGTCCAGTCGACGTTGAACATGGTGTTCCACTGGTCGAATGAGCCCGCCGCCCCGGCGGTGGTGATGGTGGCGTAAGCGCCGCTCCAGCGGTTGGCGCGCAGGCCGCCCGAAATTTCGAGCTTGGAGTCAACCTGGTAACGCGCCATCACCAGGGCCACGCTCTGGCCCGAGCTGCCCAGCGCCGCATCGTCGGACGGGAACGGCGTCAACCCCGTGAACGGCCCGTGGCTGAAGGCCGACGGCGTGCCGTTGCGGGCGTTTTGCCACATCGCGTCAACCACCAGATCGCCTTTGTGAAATTGCGCCCAGACCTCCCAGAAGCTGGGCTTGTTCTTCCTCCAGCCGCTCACGCCCATGTCGTAGGTGGCCTCCAGCGTGACGTCGCCTTCGGCCACATCGAGCACCCGCGAGGTGTAGCGCACAGCGCGTGTCAGCAGCCCGTAACCGGCACCGCTTGAGCCCCAGGCATCCGCCACGCCCACATTGGTGCCGTACGGAAAGTCGGCAAAACTCCAGGCGCGGGTGGTCATGGCGCCGGCGCGCAAACTGCCGTAATCCTCATGGCTGACCGCCACATTGCCCTCGTACAGATAGCCCTTGAAATCCTCTTTGCCGTCGCGCCAGCGCTGGCTGAGCAGGCCCGAGACCTTGAAGCCGCGCGGCAGATCAAACTTGACACCCAGGTACGGCTGGAACAGCGTCACGTGGCTGTTGCCGGCACCGTACGGCTTGCCCTGCACCAGCTCATCGGCCCAGAAGCGCTGCTTGTTTTCGTTCTTCTCCAACTGGCAATCCGGGCAGTAATCACTGACACGGGTGGCCTCGACTTTGGCAAAGCCGGTCAAGCTGAACGGGCCAAACTCCAGCGCCTGGCTGGCCGTGGGCGCCAGCAGGGTGCACAGCGCCAACAGCAGCGGCAGGCCGCTTTGCACCAGGCGATGGACAACCGCACCCCTGCTGCGCGCCGGGGAACAAATCAGGTCGGGTTTGGTCGTCATAGTGTGGGATCGCCGGCAGGTCTTGAAATCGCTTTCAGAAGCTTAATCGGCAACGCCGCTTGCAGTCAACGCCGGTACGACCCGTGTTTTCCCGGGTTCAACATCGTGGTTGCCCCGGCAAACATGGCTGACCCGTTGCAATACGGGTAAACCCGTTGTCGCCGCTTGAAAGCGATTTCATATCATTCGATCCCCGTCGATCCGGCCTCGAAAAGGATTCGAACATGACCCCCTTCCAGGGCTGCGGCCTGGCCTTGCTGATCTCTGCGCTGGCGCTGGGCAGTGCCAGCGCGCAGCCGGTCAAGCTGGGTTCGGCCCACTACTTTCTGGCGCCCAAGGGCAGCGACAAGGCCATGCCCGCCGCGCCGCTGCGCACCGAGCCCCTGCTGCGCACGGCGGCGCCCACCAACCAGTGGTATTCGTCGTTGGTCTTCAACCCCAAGCCCGAGGTGATCTTTGCCCAGCCGCTGACGGTGCGCATGACGGCGCTCGGCTTTGAGCTGGCACTGCCCAGCAAGCAAGTGCTGCCCACCGAGCGGCGCGATGTCGAAATCCACTACCCGCACAGTGACCCGCTGTTGATTTCACCGGCCGCTTTTGAGCCCGGGCCGGCCAAACTGGCCAAGACCAGCGATTGGGCCATCGATGTGTCGATGGCCCGCGGTGCCGACGAGATGCTGATCACCATCGCCCACGGCAGCCCGTACGCCCATGTGCAGTTGTCGCGCGGTGACTTGCGGCTGCGCCTGCCCGCAGCGGCCGACCGCATCGATGGCGCTGGTGACCCCCGTGTGCTGGCCTTGCGCCTGAAGGGCAAACCGTATGCGCTGTTTGGTCCCACGGGCGTGCGCTGGGAGCAGGCATCACCGACCGAGTGGCTGGGGCGGCTGCCCGCCGGCAAGGGCTATGTGGCAGCGGCGGCGCTGCCTGACGAGCAGGCCGACACCCTCGCCTTGTTCACCCGCCATGCGTATTCGGTGATCGACGACACCCGGGTGTCCTGGCGGTTCGATGCCGCCGCCAGCCAGGTCGAAACCACCTTCAAGGCCACGACCCGGGCGCTGGAAGGGACGGACAACGGCACGCTGCTGGGGCTGTACCCGCACCACTGGTTCAACAACGCAGCGGTTGAAGGCAAGCTCGGCCCGGCCTTTGACAGCCTGCGCGGCAAGATCCGCTTGCTTGCGGCCAGCCAGTTCAAGACCACCACCGCCTACACCGGCTTTGTGCCGTACTGGCCGGGCATCAAATCGTCCCCGCGCCTGGCCGAGCTGGGTGAGCTGATGGGCAAAGACCTGCGCGAAGCCCGCCGCATGATGCTGCGCGAGGGCAAGGGCGCGTACTGGCAGGGCAAGGGCCTGCAACGCAACTTGAAGCTGATGGACGTTTTTGAGCAGCAGGGTGATCTGGCGGGGCGCGACCAGTTGCTCACCATGCTCAAGAAGCGCATCGAAGAGTGGTTGACGGGTGACAGCGCCAAAAGTTATTTTCACTATGACAAAGCGCTCGGTGCGGTGGCCAGCTACCCGGATGAGTTTTTCACCGTCGAGCAGATCAACGACCACCATTTCACCTACGGCTACTGGATTCGGGTGGCCGCCGAGATCGCGCTGCGCGACCCGGCCTGGGCGGCCAAAGACCAGTGGGGCGGCATGATCGATCTGCTGGTGGCCGACATCGCCACCCCCCGGCGCGGCGGCGCTGACTTTCCGTTTCTGCGCAACTTCGACCCGTACGAAGGGCACTCTTGGGCGTCGGGCGTGGGGCTGGGCGCCTTCGGCAACAACCAGGAGTCGTCGTCCGAGGCCATCAACGCCTGGGTCGGGCTGATCTTGTGGGCCGAGGTCACCGGCAACCGCGAGCTGCGTGAGGTGGGCGTCTACCTCTACGCCAGCGAGATCGAGGCCATCAACCACTACTGGTTCGACATCCACGGGCTGGTCTTCCCGCCCGAGTACAAAAACGTCGAGACCAGCATGGTGTTTGGTGGCAAATACGCCCACAACACCTGGTGGACCGACGAGCCGCGGCAGATCAAGGGCATCAACCTGTTGCCGATCACCACCGCGTCGCTGTACCTGGGGCGCGACCCGAAATTCGTCAAACGCAACCTGGACGCCCTGGTGCCCGAGATGGAAACCTATGCCAAATTCGGCAAAAAGCCGCCCTACCCGCCCCCGGCCGATGTGTGGCAAGACATCTTTGCCAAATATGGCGCGCTGGCTGACCCGGCCAAGGGCCTGGCCAGTTGGGACCGCTGGGGCTCGGCCGAGCTGGGCGAGTCAAAAACCCACACGCTGCACTGGCTGCTCAGCCTGGCCGAGATGGGCCCGCCTGATTTCACGGTCACGGCGGATACCACGCTGTATTCGGTGTTCAGGCTGGCCGACGGCCGCAAGACCTATCTCGCCTTCAACGCCTCACGCGCCCCGATCGAGGTGCGCTTCAGCGACGGCAAGCTGTTGAGCGTGCCCGCTGGCGCGCTGGCGCAGGCGCGCTGATGGGCGCTTGCACACCCGCCGAGCCCGGTGCCGGACGGCGCTGAACAGCCCGACCGCGCTACGGGAAACCGATCACCCGTTGGGCATTGCCAAGACCGCAAATCTTCTTTATCGTCCGGTGAAAGCGCTTTCAGCGTTTCAACCGCAGCCTGTTGCCAGTTTGTCGCCTCTTGTCCGCCGCCCCGCCCGCTTTGAAAGTCTCACCATGACCGCTTTGTGCCCACCCCCCAAGCCGATCCAACTTGCTGCGGCTGCGCTGGCCGGCTGTTTGTTCTTGAGCGGCTGCGGTGGCGGTGACGCACAAGCCCCGCCGCTGACCAGCGCCGCGCCAGCACCCGCCCCCGTACCGGCCCCTGCCCCGGTACCAGCGCCCGCGCCCGCGCCGGCCCCGGCCCCTGAGGGCACCGTGCTGAGCACCTTCGATGAAGCCATCCCGCCGGTGATCGTCGAGTTTGGCGGTGCCGGCTATGCGATCGAAGCCGGGCCGGCGGGCGGCAGCGCCAAAGCGCTGCGCATCACGCGGCCCGGCGGTGAGGTGTATGCAGGCGCCTTCGTCACGCTGGCGCCAATCCCCTTCACCGCCACCCGCAAGACCATCACGGCGCGCGTCTACTCACCGGCCGCCGGCACACCGATGGTCGTCAAGGTTGAGTACGCTGACAACGCCGGCACGGCCGACACCACGCCCACCACCGCCGTGGTGGCCGGCTGGCAGACCTTGACCTGGGTCTTCAACAACCTGGACTTGAGCAAGTCGTACACCCGCTTCACCCTGCTGCCCAACCTGGGCACGGTGGGCACCGGCCAGGTTTATTTCATCGACGACATCGCGCTCGCGCCCGAGGGCGCCGTCGTCGCGCCACCGGCGCCCGGTGCTGACACCGTGATCACCACCTTCGATGAATCCACACCGCCGTTGATCGTTGAATTTGGCGGTGCCGGCTATGCCATCGAAGCCGGCCCGTCCGGCGGCAGCGCCAATGCACTGCGCATCACCCGGCCCGGGGGTGAGGTCTATGCCGGCGCCTTTGTCACCACCGCACCGATCCCCTTCTCGGCCAGCCGCAAGACGGTGACGGCGCGTGTTTATTCGCCCACGGCCGGCATTCCGATGGTCGTCAAGGCCGAATATGCCGAGAACGCCGGCACGGCCGACACCGCACCCACCACCGCCGTGGTGGCCGGTTGGCAGACCTTGACCTGGGTCTTCAACGCGATCGACCTGAGCAAGGCGTACACCCGGTTCACGATCCTGCCCAACCTGGGCACGGTGGGCACGGGCCAGTCCTACTTCTTTGACGACATCAAGCTGCTGGCCGCCACCGCCACAGCGCCGCCCGTGTCAGCCCCCGTCACCATCGCCACGCTGGATGAGCCGCTGGCGGCGTTGCAGGGCTTTGAAGGCTGCTTCGACTCGACGCTGGTGCCTGATC
The DNA here is from genome assembly GCA_031372085.1 of Betaproteobacteria bacterium. GTDB lineage: Bacteria > Pseudomonadota > Gammaproteobacteria > Burkholderiales > Burkholderiaceae_C > Pseudaquabacterium. Next base: position 3,297 of record JANMKO010000627.1, on the reverse strand, counting down.
CGGCCGGCGGCAGCAACAAGGTGGGCCGCACCGTCAAGCCCGGCAGCGGTGTGCCGTTTTATTGCGGTGCCACGGTGATCACGGTGGCCAACGGCGGCTTCACGGCCATCCCCTTCACGGCCACGGCCACCACGCTGACGGTGCGCGTCTGGTCGCCCGACGTCGGCATCCCCGTGCGCCTGAAGGTCGAGGACATCGCTGACCCGGCCAAGTCAGTCGAGACCGAGGCCATCACCACCGCCGTGGGCTGGCAGACGCTGAGCTTCAACTTTGCCAACGCGGCCGCTGGCACGCCGGTGCTCAACCTGTCAACCGCCTACACCAAGGCCACCGTCTTTTTTGCGTTTGGCAGCATGGGCAGCGGCAAGACCTACTACTTTGACGACATCAGCTTCGTCACGCCATCGGGCAGCCTCACCGCCCTGGCCACGTTTGACGAGCGCAACTTTGACAACACCCAGTCTCAGCCGTCGGTCTTGACCGGCTTTGGCGGTGCCGAGAACTCCACACTGGTGGGCGCGTCTGACGGCCTGCCCGCCGACGGCACCAAGACCGGCAAATCGGCCAAGGTGGTGAAGAACGCCGGTGAAACCTATGCCGGCACGTCGGTGCAGCGCAAGGCCAACGATGCGGTGCCGACCATCCCGTTCAGCACCGGCGCCACCAAGATGTCGGTGCGTGTGTACAGCGCCTACCCCGGCATGCGGGTGCATTTGAAAGTCGAGCAATCGGGCCGGCCCGATTTCAACAGCGAGGTCGATGCCTTCACCTCGCTGGCCAACACCTGGGAGACCCTGGTGTTCGACTTCGGCCCGGCAGGCAAGCACTTTGTGCCCAGCGGCCCCGGCCCCAACGGCTACGTCACTGATGTGAACAGCCCCGCCTACCGGCCAACGTCACAGCTTGATGTGAGCAAGACCTTCAACAAGGTCAGTATCTTTTTCGACTACGGCCTGGGTGACGCCGGCTACGACGCGATGCCCGGCACCCGAACCTACTACTTCGACGATTTGAAGTTCGTCGGGCCTTGACGGGGGTAGCAAGCCGGTGGGGCTTGCGCTCAGCGGGTGTGCAAGCCGACAACCCGTGATGGGTGGTTGGCAGTCGGGCCGGTGCGGCCGCGGCTGCCCGGCACCGCCGGCTTGCCACCGCAAGCAAGGGGCGGCCATGATCCAATCGCCGCCATGACTTCTTCTGACGATGGCCGCACTGGCCCGCCGCCCGACGGTGTGCGCCTGTGCAAGGTGATGGCCGAGCGCGGCCTGGCGTCGCGCCGCGAGGCCGATGAATGGATCGAGGCCGGCTGGGTGCGCGTCAACGGCCAGCCGGCGGTGCTGGGCCAGCGGGTGGGGCCCACGGTGGCCATCGAGATCGATCCGCTGGCACGCACCCAGCAGGCGCAGCGTGTCACCGTGCTGCTGCACAAGCCGCTTGGTTATGTCTCGGGCCAGGCCGAAGACGGCCACCAACCCGCATCGGTGCTGTTTGCCGCCGCCAACCGCTGGGACGAAGACAAAGTGGCGCTGCGCTTTCACCACGGCCATGTGCGCGGCCTGGCGCCGGCCGGCCGGCTCGACATCGACTCCACCGGCCTGCTGGTGCTGACGCAAGACGGCCGCATCGCCAAGCAACTGATCGGCGAAGACAGCCTGGTCGAAAAAGAGTACCTGGTGCGGGTGCAGCCGGCGCGCGCCGATGAGCATGATCTGCCCTTCCCGCCCGAGAACATGCGCCTGCTGCAAAACGGCCTGTCGCTGGACGGCCAGCGCCTCAAACCCGCGCGCGTCAGCTGGGCCAATGAGGACCAGTTGCGCTTTGTGCTGCGCGAGGGCCGCAAGCGCCAGATCCGCCGCATGTGTGAGCAGGTGGGGCTGGAGGTGCTGGGCCTCAAACGCGTGCGCATCGGCAGCGTGTCGCTGGGCAAGCTGCCACCGGGCCAGTGGCGCTATTTGCGGCCGGATGAGCGGTTTTAGATGAGCGGTTTTGCATGAGCGGCCCGCCCGGGCCGGCCGCCGCGCCGGCCGCGCCGTTGCTGTCGCCGGCGTTTGCCGCGCTGGTGCTGGCGCTGCTGCTGGGCCTGCAGCCCATCACCACCGACTTGATGCTGCCCGCGCTGCCCGCGCTGGCGGCCGATCTGCACGCGCCGATGGCGCCGGTGCAGCTCACCATGTCGGCGCTGATCCTGGCGTTTGGACTGGCTCAACTGGTGTGGGGCCCGGTGGCCGATCGGCTGGGCCGCCGGCCCGTGCTGCTGCTGGGGCTGGCGCTGTATGTGCTGGCCAGCGTGGGGGCGGCGCATGCCGGCCAGGTGATGGCGGTGGTGGGCTGGCGGGCGCTGCAGGGCGCGGCGATGTCGGCCGCCGTGGTGTGCGCCCGGGCGATGGTGCGTGATCTTTACGAGCCGCATGAGGGCGGCATGGTGCTGGCGCGTGCGCTCAGCGGCCTGGGCCTGATCGCGATTGCCAGCCCGGCGCTGGGCGGTTGGCTCACCGCCGCGTTTGGCTGGCGCGCCGCCGTGGCGGCAATGGGCCTGGTCGCCATCGCCCTGGGCTTGTTTGTCGCGCTGCGCCTGCCCGAGACAGTGCGCCAGCGCCAGCCTGAGGCCACCCGCATCGGCCCGCTGCTGCGCCAGATGGGCCGCACGCTGCGCCACCCGGCCTTCCGCGCCTGGGCCGCGCTGGTGGCCTGCAGCTACGGCGGGCTGTTCATTTTTCTGGCCGGCTCGGGCTTTGTGCTGATCGGCGTGCTGGGACTGCTGCCCGGTGACGCGGGCCTGGTGATGAGCACATGCTCACTGAGCTACATCGCCGGCACCTTGCTGTGCCGGCGCTGGATCCCCCGGCTCGGGCTGGCCGGTGCGGTGGGCCGGGCGGCCTGGTTGTCGCTGGCCGCCAGCGTGGCGATGGCGGTGTTGGCGGCCATCGACCCGCGCACGCTCAGCCACCCGGTGCTGGCCGTGATGGCACCGGTGTGGCTGTTTGCGCTGGGTCACGGCGTGCACCAGCCCTGCGGCCATGCCGGCGCGGTGGGGGCCTTTCCGCACAACGCGGGGGTGGCGTCTGCGCTGGCTGGTTTTGTCACCGCTGTGGTGGCGTTTGGGGCCGGGCTGTGGCTGGGCCAGACACTCGACGGCACGGTGCGGCCGCTGGCGCTGGGCATGGGCACAGCCGCCGCACTCACCGCGCTGGTGGCCTGGACGCTGGTGCGCCGCGACGGCGAGCGGCTGCATGTCCGCTGAGCGCCGAGTGAGCGCCGATGGCGGGATTGGCGCCGGACGAGCGCCGGATGAATGTGGTA
>JANMKO010000584.1:0-2419 GCA_031372085.1 Betaproteobacteria bacterium | reverse complement strand
AGCACGCCGATCAACACGCCCAAAAGGATGCCGACCAGCATGAAACCAAGATTGGGCAGGGTGAGCGCCACGCCAAAACCGTGCGCCAGATTGGCGAGTTCAGTCATGCGGTTTGCGCCATAACGTACCGATCACGCCCTGCCCCTGCCAGGGGGCGGTTTTGGGTGGGGGCAAGACGGTCACCCCTCAAAGCCCCAGCAGCCGCTCAAGCGGCCCTTTGGGCAGCGGCACGAGAAACCAGCGCTCAAACACCGCAAAAAACAGCAGCGGCACGCCCATCGACACGGCCGCTGTCAGCCGCCAGCGATATTTACCATAACGCCGCATGAAATAAGCAATCAGCAGCGTGGAGGCGATGTAAATACCCAGCGGAAAAATCAAACCAATATAAACCGCCATCGGCACAAACACCGAAATCACTTGGCCGAGCTGGCTGCGGCTGGCAAAAGCCGGGTCGGTCTGGCGCCAGCGCCAGAACTGCGACGCCGCGATCCAGCCGCTGGCCGCAAACAACAACAGGCCGGTGTAAAACGGAAAATATCCCGAGCGCGGGCCGTCGTCGGCCCAGCCGATGCCCACCCGCAGGCTGTCGCCAATCACCAGCGCGGCCAGCAGCATCAAAAAGGCGGCCACGCCCAGCTCGGCCCAGCGTGCGCCAATGGCGCTGTCGGCGGCAGGGTGGGCAGCAGATTCAGGGGTATTCAAAACAGGCTCCAACAGTCGGTGAAACGGCGGCCGGCAGGCAGATTCAATTGGCAATAAAGCCGGCTTCCTTCATCAGGCCCCGGTGCAGTTGCTCGTTTTTGCCCAACCAGTCAAAAAACTCGCTGCCCGACAAGCTGGACTGTTTGAAGGCGCCTTTGTCCATGAACTCTTTCCACTCGGGCAGGGCGCGCAGCTTGGCAAACAATCCCAGGTAATAGCTCACCTGGTCAGGCGACACATTGGGCGGCATGAAGATGCCGCGCAGCATCAAATAATCCACCGGGATGCCGGCCGAGCCGCAAGTGGGGATATCAGACCAGGCTTGCGTGGCAGTAAGCTTGGCGGTGTAGGGCAGCTTGTCTTTGTCCATCACGCACAGCGGGCGCAATTTGCCGGCGCGCCATTGTGATTCAGCCTCGATCGGGTTGTTGACGGTGGAATCCACATGCTTGCCCACCAGCTGCACCGCCACATCGCCGCCGCCCTTGTACGGGATGTAGGTGATTTTCTTGCCGGCGGCTTTCTCCAGCATCACGGTGATGATCTGGTCTTCTTGTTTTGAGCCGGTGCCGCCCATTTTGAACGTGTTGGCGGGCTGCGTCTTGATGGCCTCGAAGTAGGCTTTGGCGGTTTTGTGCGGGGATTCTTCATTGACCCACAGCACAAACTGGTCAAGCGCCAGCATCTGCACTGGCGTCAAATCTCGCCAATTGAACGGCACGCCGGTGGCCAGCGGCGTGGTGAACAGATTGGACAAGGTGATGACGATTTTGTGCGCATTGCCTTTGTCGCCTTTGACATCTAAAAACCCCTCGGCGCCGGCACCGCCGGATTTGTTCACGACGATGATCGGCTGGGCGCTGAGCTTGTGTTTGGCCACCACGCCCTGGATGAAGCGCGCCATTTGGTCCGCACCGCCACCGGTGCCGGCGGGCACAACAAACTCGATCGGTTTGCTGGGCTCCCAGGCGGCTTGGGCGGGCGCGGCCAGCAAGGTGGTGGTGGCCAGCGCGCTGGCGAGGGTGCGGAAATTGACATGAATCATGGCATTGTCTCTGGGCGTCTATTATTGGCGTATCGGGGAATCAAGATGTTGCGGTATTGAAGTATTGAAGTATTGGGGTATTTATTATTATTGGGCGCCTATTGACCGCCCTCACCCCAAACCCAACTTCTGCGCCAGCCCGATGCGCTGCAATTTGCCGGTGGCACCCTTCGGGATTTCATCCATGAACAGGATTTTTTTGGGCACTTTGTAGTCAGCGGCCCGGGTGGCGACAAAGGCTTGCAGCTCGCGCTCGGTGGCCGCTGCGCCGTCGCGCAGCACCACCACCGCCGCCACCTCCTCACCCAGCTTGGGGTGCGGTATGCCAAAGCACACCACCTGGGCCACCGCCGGGTGGTCCATCAGCAGCTCGTCCACCTCACGCGGGCTGATCTTCTCGCCACCGCGGTTGATGATTTCTTTCAGCCGGCCGGTGATGCTGACGTAACCCTCAGCGTCCATCACGCCCTGGTCCCCGGTGCGAAACCAGCCGTTGGCATAGCCCTCGGCATTGGCGGTGGGGTTGTTCTCGTAACCCAGCGTGACGTTGTCACCCCGGATCACGATCTCACCCACGCCGCCGGCCGGCAGCAGGCCGCCATCGTTGCCCATGATGGCCACCTCGGGCCCGGCTGCCCGGCCCACCGTGCCGGGCTTGCGGGCAGCCGG
>JANMKO010000578.1:0-2047 GCA_031372085.1 Betaproteobacteria bacterium | reverse complement strand
GGGCTGCATTGCCAGCACGCCGATGGGCGCCGCATCAAGCCGCAGCCGGCTTTTGCGGCCACTCGTCGGCCAGGCAAGCATAAATATGGGTGTCATAGGCCACGCCCTTGGCCACCCAGCGCTGGCGCAAACAGCCCTCACGCACAAACCCCAGACGCAGCAGCAGTGAATTGGACGCCAGGTTGTGCGTATTCACTTCGGCCTCGATGCGGCGCATGCCGAGCTTGGTAAAAACATGGTGGCAAACCCCTGCCAGCGCCTCTTTTGCATAGCCTTGGCGCCAGTATGGCTGGCCCAACACATAACCGATTTCAACGCGCGCGCTGGCCTGGTTGAAATTGAAGAGCAGCACCGTGCCGAGGATTTTCTGATCGGCCGTCCTGACGATCACCAACTGATTGGCGGTTTCGGCGGCCACCAGCTTTTCCATGCGCGCCAACCAGGCGATGCCGTCTGCGGGCGTTTGCCAGGTGGCATAGGGCAAAAATGCGGTCACATCAGCATCGCCGTTGATATCGAACAAATCACCCAGGTCATTGGCGGTGACAGGCCGAATCGTCAACCGCTGGGTGGTGATTTGAAGCGAGGTGGCGGCAAAAAGCGGGTTCATGGGGACGGCGACATTTTCTCGATCTGTTGGTCCAGCAGAAATTGAGCGCCGTCTGGATCAATCACCCACAAATTGCCCGCGACGTGCTTGGCTTGCCAACTTCATTGCGCAGCGCGATACCGTCGGCATTGACGCGGCGCGCCAGGGCGAACAGGTCGGCAGCGGGATTCATGATCTGCGCCGGCTGCGGGCGGGCGTCAACCCCAGCTGTCTGAATGCATTGAGTTGGGGCTCATCCATCTTGGTTTGAAACGCACTGCGCCGCGCCGCTCGTCCGCCGGACAGTCGCTTGCACTGGCCGGCATCGTCGTCACCGCGGCCGACGTGAAGCCTGAAAAAAAAAATCACATTTAGCCGGCGTGTTTGTCTGACATTCAGGCAATGTGATTTCAGTATGTCTTACTTTCAGGCAAACAATGCCGCTGACACGTTACTGCGGCGCCCAAGCGGCAGCCGGCGCCACCAACAACGCCGCCAGCTCCGGGTAACGCGCCAGCTTGTCGTAAAACGCCGCGCGCGAAATCTTCAATAGCCGCGATGCCGCCAGCCGGTTGCCACCGGTGGCGCGCAGGGCGTCGGCCATCGCCCGGCGCTCCAGCTCGGCCACTTGCTCGGGCAGCGGGCGCACCAACGCATGCAACGGCGGGGCGGGTGCGCCCAGCAAGACCGCCGCAGCCGCTGCGGCTGGCACGGTGCCGGCTGCCAGCCCGGCGCCAGCGGCCGGCGCGGCCAGCCCGGCGCCATCGGCCGACACTGCCAGCACAGCGCCAGCGGCCGGCACGGCCACCACCGCCAGCCGCAACCCCATCGCCTCATCCAGATGCACGGCCGTCAGCCGCAGGTCGTCGGTCATCAGCGCGGCCTGCTCCAGCACGTTGCGCAGCTCGCGGATATTGCCGGGCCAGGCATGGGCCAGCAGCCGGTCCAGCCCGTCGGACGACAGGCTTTTGTGCACCAGGCCGCTGCGCCGGCCGATGTCGTCGAGCAGCGCGTCGGCCAGCGCCTCGATGTCGGGCAGGCGCTCGCGCAGCGCGGGCAGGCGGATCGGCAGCACGTTGAGCCGGTAATACAGATCGGCCCGAAACAAGCCCTGCAGCACCATCGCGGCCAGGTCGCGGCTGGTGGCGGCAATCACCCGCACGTCCACCTTGATCACCTGGTTGCTGCCCAGCGGCTCCACCTCTTGCTCTTGCAGCGCGCGCAGCAGCTTGGCTTGCAGCGGCAGCGGCATGTCGCCGATCTCGTCCAAAAACAAGGTGCCGCCATCGGCCAGCTTGAACTTGCCGTCGCGGCCTTTGCGGTCGGCGCCTGTGTAGGCGCCGCCGGCCACGCCAAAGAACTCGGCCTCCAGCAGGGTGTCGGGCACGGCCGCGATGTTGACGCCGACAAAATGCCGCGCCGCCCGTTTGGACGCCGCATGGATGCCCTGGGCCAGCA
>JANMKO010000354.1:0-4371 GCA_031372085.1 Betaproteobacteria bacterium | reverse complement strand
GCGCAAAACACCATTCCGGTGACGCTGGAGCTGGGCGGCAAAAGCCCGCAAATCGTGTTTGCCGACGCTGACCTGGACGCCGCGCTGCCGTTTCTGGTCAATGCCGGCATCCAGAACGCCGGCCAGACCTGCTCGGCGGCGTCGCGCATCCTGGTACAGCGGCCGGTGTTTGACGCGGTGCGGCGCCGCATGGCCGAGAGGTATGCCGCACTGCGCGTGGGCCCGGCCACCGCTGACCCGGATGTCGGCCCGCTGATCTCGGCCCGTCAGCGCGAGATTGTCTTGGGCTATCTGGCGATGGCCCGCGACAGCGGCCTGGCGATTGCCGGCCAGGCGCTATTGCCGCCCGGCCTGCCGGCGGGCGGCTGCTATGTGGCCCCCACCTTGCTGGCGCCGGTGGCGCCCGGGCACGCGCTGGCGCAGGAAGAAATCTTCGGCCCGGTGCAGGTGCTGATCCCGTTTGAAGACGGCCCTGACGGCGAGGCGCAGGCCGTGCAAATCGCCAACGGCACGGCCTACGGCCTGGTGGCAGGCGTCTGGACGCGCGACGGCAGCCGGGCGCTGCGCATGGCGCGCCAGTTGCGCTGCGGCCAGGTGTTCATCAACAACTACGGCGCGGGCGGCGGCATCGAGCTGCCGTTTGGCGGCATCAAACAATCCGGCCACGGCCGGGAGAAAGGGTTTGAGGCGCTGTACGGCTTTTCGTCGCTGAAGACGGTGGCGATCAAGCACGATTGACAGGCTGCAAGCCGCCGTCATACACTGTCTGACAATTTTCTTTCGGAGCCTTGCCGTGCGCATCAATGCCCGCCTCGATGACGAGGCCCAAACCCAGATCAACTACCTCACCCAGGCCACTGGCCAGAGCGTGAGCCACGTGGTGCGAGAGGCGGTGGCGCGCTACTACCTGCAAACGCGGGCCCGGCAAGGCGGGCCGCGCCGCTTGTTGTCGATGGTCGGCCAGGGCGACAGCGGGCGCAGCGACGTGGCGTCCAACGTCAAACAGCAGTTTTACGAAGGCCTGGTCGCCAAACACGGTCTGGCGCCCTGACCCCGGCGCCGCATGCTCATCGCTGACAGCGGTTTTCTGTATGCGCTGGTTGACCGGCGTGACGCCTGGCACACCCGTGCGGCGGCACAAACAGGCACCGCCGACGAAGGCTGGATCACCACCTGGCCGGTGTTGGTCGAGGTTTGCCACCTCTTCCATCGCCGCTTGTCAGCCCAGCACGCTGTCGATCTGATGGCCGACGTGGCTGACGGCCTGCTGCTGGTCTGGGATCTGCCGCGCGACCAGTGGGCGCGCCTGCCGGGCTTGATGCAGCAGTACGCCAACCTGCCGATGGACCTGGCCGATGCGTCGCTGGTGCTGCTGGCCGAGCATCTGGGCCACGGCCGCATCCTGTCCACCGACCAGCGCGACTTCAACGCCTACCGCTGGAAGCAGCACAAGCCGTTTGACAACCTGCTGGTTTGACCTGCTGGCCTGACCGGGCCAGTCAGACCGGCTGGTTTGCCCACCTGACGGCCGGCAGCCGGCGCACACGGCCGCCGCCGCTAAGCGGCGATGCGCCAACCGCTCACCAGCCCATCGGCCAACCACTGTTGCAGCGCACCCACCACCAGGGGCACGGCCTGGTCGGCGTCGTCCACCCAGCCGATGGCCTGCTCACCCAGCGCACCAAAATTGGCGCCGCCGGCCAGCGCTTGCAGCAGCGCGGCCTCGGGCGGGCCGAGTGATCGCCACTGCGTGTCCAGCCCCCGGCGCCACACCAGCAGGGTGTGGGCCTGCTCGACCGGCGCCGGCAGTGGCGCGTCATCATTGCCGGCAGCGCCGTCGGCACCGTCGGCCGCCCCGCGCAGGGCATGCCAGGCGGCTTCAACCGACCACCGCAGCGCCACCTGCCGCACGCTGGGGTGCAGCAGCAGGCACAAGCCGGGCCAATCACCGGGCGGCAACCCGGCCAGCGCGGCGCGGCTGATCAGCGGTGCATCGGCAGCGTCAAACGCGCCGCGCAGCGCCCAGTCCATGCGTGCCAGATCGGCCAGCGCCGGGTGCGGCACCAGGCCATCGTCAGCCGCCAGCCGCTGGTCCATGAAGGCCGTCAACCGATCACCAAACCAGCGGATCGACGGCTGGCGCGACGGCTGGGCGGCGATGTAGGCGGTGGCCAGCGCCTCGAACCCCGCATCACCCAGCGCCCGGGCCAGGATCTCGAAGTTGTCGCGCAGCGCGCCCACCAGCCGGGCGGTGTAGGCCTGGCGGTAAACGCCGATGGCCGGGGCTGCGCCCGCCGGGCTGGGCTGCAACCGCGCGGCGCCGCCCGGGCCCGTGCCCGTGCCTGCCGTCCGCCCCAGCACGGCCGCCGCAAACGCCTGCTGCTGCCGGCGCAACACCGCTGCGGGCGCCAGGCTCATGCGGCCAGCCCCAGCGCAGACGCCGCCACCGCAGACGCCGCCACCTGCTGCGCGATAGCGCGCGCGATGTCCAGCTCGGCCAGCAGATCGGCCAGTGCCGGGATGTGGTCGTCGCGTTCGATCATCGTTGGCTTGGCGCCGATGCGGCGCAGCGTGTGGGCGTACAAATCCCACACCGCCGCGCAAACCGGCACGTCGTGGGTGTCGATCAGCAGGCCGTCGGCGCCGCTGGAATGGCCGGCCAGGTGCAGCTGCACCACCCGGTCGGCCGGCATCGCGTCGATGTAGGCCCGTGCGTCGAAGCCGTGGTTGACGCTGCTGACGTAAACATTGTTCACATCCAGCAGCAGTTGGCAGTCAGCGCGGCGCGCCAGCTCGGCCACAAACGCATGCTCGGCCATCTCGTCGGCGGCAAAGCGCACATAGCTCGACACGTTCTCCAGCACCAGCCGCCGGCCCAGCGCGTCTTGCACCCGGCCAATGCGGTCCACCGTGTGGCACAGCGCGGCCTCGGTCAGCGGCAGCGGCAGCAAATCATGCAAGTTGCGGCCCGACACGCCTGTCCAGCAAAGGTGGTCTGACACCCAGGCCGGCTGCACCCGGCTGGCCAGCGCGCGCAAATCGCGCAGGTAGGCGGTGTCCAGTGCGTCGGTGCCGCCGATCGACAGCGACACGCCGTGCATCACCACCGGGAAATCGGCGCGGATGCGGTCCAGGTGGTGCAGCGGCTTGCCGCCGGGCACCAGGTAGTTCTCGCTGATGATCTCCAGCCAGTCGACACCGGGCGGCCGGTGCTGGCCAAAATCAGCGTAGTGCTCGGTGCGCAGGCCGAGGCCGAAGCCGTGGATTTGATCGTGGGTCATGCCGTATTGCACTGCGCCAAAACGCAAAAAAGCCTAGCCGCCGGTGCAGCGGCCAGGCATCGCAACATGCCAACCGGGCCCGCCCGGCAGCGCCGGGCCCGCCCGCTTGGCGTCTTACTTCGCCACCTTGCCACCGGCGTCGGTGCAGTCTTTGGCCGATTTTGAGCTGGTCCAGCCCTGGCCTTTGCAGCCGTTCTGGCCTTTGCACTCGCTCTTGGCGGTCTTGCACTCACTCGTGCCTTTGCAGCTGTTGACGCCCACGCACTTGACGCCGCCGTCAGCGGCTTGCACGGTGGGGGTCAGCAACAACCCGGCCGAGAACATGGCGGCAGCGGCGGTGGCGATGGCGACGCCTGATTTGATGGATTTCATGGAGAGTCCTTGCGGTAGAGAAGGGGGATGAAAGTGCGCCCTGCCGGGGCAAGCCGGCGGATGCATCGGGCGCCAACGTCAGTCGGCGGCGGGGCGCAACCCTTACAGCCGATCACTGCAGCCGTTTTGCCCACCACCAACACCCTGTGCTTACGCCCGCACAGCGGCAACGGATGCAGTGCGCGCCGCCGGCCGGGCCGGGCCGGGCCGGGCCGGGACGATCAGCGCGCCGCCGGTGCGTCGCCGGGCATGTCGTCCAGCACGTCGGCCATCGCCTCGGCCGTGCGGCCGACATTGGCCGCCGTCAGCCCGGCCAGGCAGATGCGGCCTGAGCGCAGCAGATAGACCGCGTGCTGCTGGCGCAACCGGTCCACCTGCGCCGCGCGCAGCCCCGTGTAGCTGAACATGCCGCGCTGGCTGAGCAGGTAGCCAAAGTCGTGCCCGGGCCGCAGGGTGGTCAGCCGGCCATGCAGCGCCAGCCGCATGGCCACGATGCGGCTGCGCATGGCCGCCAGCTCGGCCTGCCACATCGGGCGCAGGTCGGCGTCGCCCAGCACATGGGCAATGATCTTGCCGGCGTGGATGGCCGGGCTGGAATAGAGCCGCCGCACCGTGAAGCGCCACTGGCCCAGCACCAGCGCGGCCTCGGCCGCCGTGGCGCAGACGGCGCTGAGCGCGCCGCAGCGCTCACCGTAGACGCTCATGCTCTTGGAGAACG
>JANMKO010000492.1:0-2272 GCA_031372085.1 Betaproteobacteria bacterium | reverse complement strand
TGTCCGAGCCTGCGGCGCAGGCGAGTCGATACCGCCGGCGCCCATCGCAGTCGGCCGGCATGACATAGAAACTGTTTGCAAGCGCTTTTCTTTGCTTCCTTTCTTTTTCGCCAAAAAGAAAGGGAGGCGGCCGCCGGGCCGAATCCCGGCACCTGTCCGCCGCCACCAGCGCCGGTCCTGGCGCCCGGCACCTGTCCGCCGCCACCAGCGCCGGTCCTGGCCGCCCGGCACCTGTCCGCCGCCACCACCGCCGGTCCTGGCCGCCCACTGGCAGGGCGCGTTCCGGCTTGCAAGCCGGAACCGCTCAACGGGCGAGCCGCGTGTGGCTCCGGCTTGCAAGCCGGAACCACTCAACGGGCGAGCCGCGTGCGGCTCGAAACCCCCGTTTCGCCCCCAACCGTCCCGCGCGCGCAAGACGGCGCGAACCCCGTCAGCGCCGGAACTGCATTGCATGCAGTCGCGCATACAGCCCGCCCGCTGCCAGCAAGGTGGCGTGTGGCCCCAGCTCCACCACCCGGCCAGCGTCCAGCACGGCGATGCGGTCGGCATGCTCGATGGTGGACAGGCGGTGGGCGATGATCAGCGTGGTGCGGCCGCGCATCAAGGTGTCGAGCGCGGCCTGCACGGCGCGCTCGGATTCACTGTCCAGCGCCGACGTGGCCTCGTCCAGGATCAGGATCGGCGCATCTTTGTACAGCGCCCGGGCGATGGCCAGGCGCTGGCGCTGGCCGCCCGACAGCTCACCGCCGTTGTGGCCGATCACCGTGTGCACGCCCTGCGGCAGGCCGTCGACAAACTCCAGCAGGTGGGCGCCGGCCAGTGCGGCGCGCACCCGCGCCAGGTCGGGCGTGGCGCTGCCGGCGCCTTCATTGGCCGTGGCGCCGCCTTCATTGGCGCCGCCGTCGGCACCTTCATTGACGCCGCCGTCGGCCCCCCCATCGCCCAACGCCACATTGGCCGCAATGCTGTCGTTGAACATCACCACGTCCTGGCTGACCAGCGCAAACTGCCGGCGCAGTGCGTCGGTCTGCCAGTCGGCCAGCGCCACGCCGTCCAGCGTGATCTGCCCGCTGCTGGGCAGCACAAAACGCGGCAGCAGGTTGATCAATGACGATTTGCCGGCACCCGACGGGCCCACCAGCGCCACCGTCTGGCCAGCGGGGATGTCCAGGCTCAGGCCGTTCAGCGCCGGGGCCTGGGCCTCGCGGTAGCGCAGCACCACATCGTTGAGCACCAGGTGGCCCTCGGCACGGCCCTCCCGGCGGTGGCGGCCTGCGCTGCCGTCCCCACCCGCCTGGTGCGCCGGCCGGTAGCTGCCGCCTTGCTCGGCCGGGCTGTGGTCCAGCAGCGCCAGCCCGCGCTCAATGGCGGCCAGGCCGCGGGTGATCGGCGCCATCACATCCGACAAATGCTTGACCGGCGCCACCAGCATCAGCATCGCGGTGATGAAAGCGACAAACCCGCCCACCGTGGCGCCGGTGCTGCTGCGCTGCCACAGCGCGGCCACGATCACCGCTGACAAAGCCAGCGCGGTAAACAGTTGGGTGACGGGTGTCATCGCGCCGCTGGCGGCGACGATTTTCAGCAGCACCCGGCGCAACGTGAGCGCATGGTGGTCAAAGCGCCGGGCCTGGCCGGCGGCCGCGCCGTGCAGCCGCACGATGCGCCAGGCCAGCACGTTTTCTTCCACCACGTAGGCCAGTGAATCGGTGGCCTGCTGGCCCTCACGGGTCAACCGGTGCAGGCGTTTGCCCACGGTGCGCATCAGCAGCGCCACTGCCGGAAACAACACGCCGACAAACAACGTCAGCCGCCAGTTGAGCCAGAACAGGTACGACAGCAGCGCCAGCAGCGTGAGTGAATCCTTCACCAGCGTGAGCACCGAATTGACCAACTGGGTGGCGCCGTTCTGCACCTCGTAGACAAGGGTGTTGGTCAGGCTGCTGGCGCTGTGCAGGCCAAACATCCCCGGCTGGCCGGTGAGGATGCGCTGGAACAGCACCTCGCGCAGCGCCTGCACGCCGCTGAAAGCAGCCCACGACAGCGCGTACTGCGCCACAAAGCCCGACACCCCGCGCACCGCGAAGATGCCCACGATGGCCACCGGCACCAGCCACAGCGGCAGCCGGCCGGCGGTAAAGCCTTGGTCTAGCAGTGGCTTCATCAGCTCGGGGATCAGCGGCTCGGTGGCCGCGCCGATCAGTGAGCCAACAAAAGCCACCACCAAGCCGATGCGGCCATGGCGAAAGTACGGGGTGATGCGGGCAAAACG
>JANMKO010000435.1:0-3841 GCA_031372085.1 Betaproteobacteria bacterium | reverse complement strand
TTGAGCGCCAGGCTGCTGGGCGTGCCCATCGGCACCCGCGACATGCTCTCGACCCCGGCCGCGATCACCACGTCCATCGCGCCCGACAGCACCGCCTGCGCGGCAAAGTGCAGCGCCTGCTGGGACGAGCCGCACTGCCGGTCAACCGAGGTGGCGGGCACCGACTCAGGCAATTTGGACGCCAGCACCGCGTTGCGGGCGATGTTGCTGGCCTGCTCGCCCACCTGGCCGACGCAGCCCAGGATCACGTCCTCGACCAGCGCCGGGTCACAGCCGGTGCGGCTGACCAGCGCGTCCAGCACGCTGGCGGCCAGATCGGCCGGGTGCCAGCCAGCGAGTTTGCCGTTGCGCCGGCCGCCGGCGGTGCGGGCGGCGGCGACGATGAAGGCTTCTGCCATGGCGATGCTCCTGATGTTGGTACGGCAAGTTTGTGCGGCGACGGTGCCGATGATCGGGCCACCGGGCGGGTGCCAGTGTCGTCGGGAGCGGCTATTTTGGCGTCGTGCGGCCAGCCGGCGACCCACCGGCGGCCAACCGTCGACCACCCGCCTGCATCGATCATTGGGGGGACAAAGCCGTCGCCGCAGCGCGCAGCGCCCGGTATAAACGCAGGCGGGCCAAGCAGGCCCGTGCCCCCCGAGGAGTTGACGATGAAAAAATTGCGCCTGTTTGCCGCCGCCGTGCTGGCCTTGTTGCTGGCCGGCTGCACCATCCACTACCACCAGGACCGCTGCCCCAGTTGCACCGGCGGATCGGGCGGCAAGGGCGACCCGGCGAACCCGGTGGTGATGGTGACCAACGGCGTGATCGCCGTCGACCAGGAGGTGCTGCGCTTTGCCAAAGACCAGACCAACGTCACCATCACCTGGCGTTTGCCGGCCGACAGCAAGCTGAGCTTTCCGGACAACGGGGTGGTCTTTGAGCGCGCGGCGGCGGACGAGATCAGCTGCAAACGCGGCGAGCGGCCCACTGAGTTCACCTGCCTGAACAGGCACAGCCGGCCGGGCAACTACAAATATGGCATCAATGTCAACGAGGACGGCAAGGCGCTCAAGCCGCTGGATCCATACGTGTGGAACGAGTGACACGGTTGGTTGCGGGCGAGTTGTCGGCCGCGTGCAGCCATTGGCCGGCGTCCGCCCATCCCTGCTGGAATGGCAGCTCGCGGCCTTGCGCCTCGGACTGCAAAAAACCCGGTTCTCCCAATTCGCGTCGAACGATATCGAGCATCGGAGCCATGAACGTCGCGTCAGCCGGGTCACGCCGCAGCCCGAAGTGATCGTTCTGGGCTTCGGCCAAGCCAAAGTAGCGTGCAGCCCGCACCGCGTCATGTTGTAGCGCGGCCAGACAGGCGCACACATCCAGCGCACACAACGCTGCTGGCTTCGAGCCGTTGTGGTCGGCAATCTGCATCACCTCGCGCAGCAGCGGGCGCACTGCCGCATGCTGACCGCGACGCAGCGCCACCATGGCCAGGTTCAACAAGCCCACCGCAATGACCTCCTGGTCGCCCACCGCGCGCGCCAGTTGCACCGTCTCGGCATAGAGCAACTCGGCCGCTTCGAGCTGGCCTTCGGTGCGCTCGAGTTGCGCCAGCGCATTGACCGCTGCGGCCACCTGGCGCGGGTTGCCGATCTGGCGTGCGATGCTGACGGCCGCTTCCGAGTGGCGCCGGGCGGCCCGCCTGTCGCCCAGGCCGAGCGCGGCCATACCCAGCGGCTGCAGCACGGCGGCGATGCGGGCGGTGTCACCGATCTCGGTGGCCATCGCCAGGCTGTCGTCAAGATACGGCTGGGCTTCGAGATAACGCCCCATAAAGCAGTGCAGCTGCCCGACGTTGAACAAGCCGCGGGCGCGCAACCGGTCGCGCGGCATCGCACCGGGGTGGGCCAGCACCGCCAGTGAGATGCGCAGCGCCAGCGTCAGCAGCCCGCGGTTCGGCCAGTAGGGGCGCAGCGCAAAACTCAGCCGATAGCCCTGCTCGGCCACGGCGCGGGCCATCGCCGGGGCCGTGTCGCGGGCGCACCAATCCAGCGCTGCCAGCAGGTTTTCTCGCTCGTTGTCCAGGCCGGCCAGCACGGCCGCCTGCGCCGGGCCGGCCAGCTGCGGCAGCGCCTGCTCGGCCATGCCAAGACACCAGGCCACATGGCGGCGGCGCAGGCCCGGCGCAGGCCCTTCGGCTGCCGCCAGCTTGTCGGCAGCATGCTGGCGCACGGTGTCGAGCATGCGGTAACGGCCGTCGTCCGCGTCGCCGCCCGGCACCATCGCCACCAGTGATTTCTCCACCAGGCCGGCCAGCAAGTCGATCACCGCGTCGGGCGCCAGCGCGTCATCGCCATTGCCATCGCCATCGCCATCGCTGCCGCCCCCGCCATCCCCCCCGCACACGGCTTGCGCCGCCGCCAGCGTCCAGCCGCCGGCAAACACCGACAAGCGCCGGTACAGCACCCGCTCGGGCCCGGCCAGCAGGTCGCAGCTCCAGTCGATCAGCAATTGCAACGTGCGCTGGCGCGGCGCCACCGTGGCGTCGCGGGTGCTGAGCAGGGCAAAGCTGGCGCGCAGCTGGGTGGCGATGGCCCGCACCGGCAGCACCCGCACCCGGGCCGCAGCCAGCTCGATCGCCAGCGGGATGCCCTCGACGCGGCGGCAAATCTCCACCACCGCCGCCGCGTTGTCGGCATTCAGGCGGAAGGCCGGCTGGGCACTGGCCGCCCGGTCGGCAAACAATCTGACGGCGGCGTGTTGCAGCAGTTGCCCGGGGTGGGCAGGGTCGGCGGGGTCGGCGGGGTTGGCGGGGTTGGCGGGGTTGGCGGGGTGGGCTGGGTCGGCGGGTTTGGCCGGGTGGGCCGGGCTGGCTGGGTTGGCACGGGCGGCGGGGCCACCGGCCGCCGCGTTTTCAGTGAGCGCGGGCAGGCCCAGTGGCGGCACCGGGTAGGCCAGCTCACCGGCCACCCGCAGCACTTCGCGGCTGGTGGCCAGCAGCTTGACGCCCGGCCCGGCCTGCAGCAGCGTCTTGGCCAGGCCGGCGGCAGCGTCCAGCACATGCTCGCAGTTGTCCAGGATCAGCAGCAACTGCCGGTCGGCCACAAACTGGCGCAGCGCGTCCACCATCGGCCGGCCCGGCGCCTCTTTGACGCCCAGCACGCTGGCCACCGCCTGCGGCACACGCTCAGCGGCCTGCTGCAGGTCTTGCAGCGGCGCCAGCTCAACAAACCACACGCCGTCGGCAAACCCGTCCATCAGCTCACCGCCCAGTGCCGCCGACAAGCGGGATTTGCCGATGCCCCCGGTGCCCAGCAACGTGACGAGCCGGTGCTGGGCCAGCAGGCCGTGCAACTCGGCCAGCACCTGTTCACGGTTGATGAAGCGGTTCAACGGCTGGGCCAGGTTGTTGGGCGTGGCCGCCAGCAAGCGCAGCGCGGGGAAGTCCGCCCGCAGCGGCGGCGCCAGCACCTGCCACACCCGCTCAGGCAGGGCCAGATCACGCAGCCGCACGGCGCCCAGGTCGCGCAGCGCCACGCCGGGCGGCAGCCGGCCGCGCAGTAAATCAGCCACCACCTGTGACAGCAGCACCTGGCCGCCGTGGGCTGCGGCCATGATGCGCGCCGCGCGGTTCACCTCGGGGCCGTAAAAATCATGGTCACGCGCTTCTTCGGCCGCCGTGTGCAGGCCGCAGCGCAACGCCAGCGCCAGGCCGGCAGTGGCGTGCGGGTCAGCCAGTGTGTGCAGCATCTGCAGGGTGGCGGCCAGTGCGTCCAGCGCGTCGTCAAACGCAGCGTGGATGCCGTCGCCGGTGGTCTTGACCAGCCGGCCCCGGTGCGCCAGCACGGCGCTGCGCGCG
>JANMKO010000430.1:0-2021 GCA_031372085.1 Betaproteobacteria bacterium | reverse complement strand
GCGCCCGGCGGGCCGCAGGCGGCCAGTGCGCCGCCCAGCAGCAGGGCAGCCACCGCGCGCAGCGCAGCTCGATCAACACGCGGGTCAAGCACGGGACAGGGCCGGTTCAATGCGGTCTCCAGGCAAGCGGATCAACGGGATGTGGCCGGGCGTCGCCCACCGGGCCGTGCCACTGCCGCAGCGTCGCGCGACTCAACGCGCAGAAACGCCTGCGCCAGCACCTGCAGACCGGCCACCAGCAAGCTGAGTTCCGGCGCGCTGCGGCCCTGCAGTGCGCACGCCAGATCCGCACAGGTCTGCTGGCGCATGCGGTCCAGCAGCGCTTTGCCGCTGGCGCAAAGGTGCAGCTCGGTGCGGCGCCGGTCGGCCAGGCTGCCCTGCGCTTGCAGGTGGCCGGCACGCACCAGCCGGTGCGCCATCGCCGACGCGGTGGCCAGCGTGACGCCCAGAAACCCGGCCAGCGCGCTGACCGAGCTGCCCGGGTGGTGATCAATGAAGTTCAGGCCCCGAAACTGCGGCACCGTCAGCGGGCCGTGCAGCTGGGCCCGCATCACCTGGCGCATGGCGTCCATCACGCCGGGCAGCACGGCCATCACCTCGGCCGCCGCCAGCGCAGCCGCCGGGTGGACGGCGGGCGCCGCAGTGGGCGCGGCGACTGGCGCGGCGGCAAGCGCAGCGGTAAGCACGGTGGTGGGCCGGTCGGCGGCAGCGGCGGTACGGGGCAGGGGCATCGCGCGGCGGCGGCTTGAATTGCTTCGTGACACGAAGTTTCAGCATACCAAAGCAGTGTGCCGGCTGCCGGGCTGCTGCGCCCCGGGCACGCCCGCACCCTACCCGCTGTGCCCGCTGTGCCCGCTGTGCCCGCTGTGCCCGCTGTGCCCGCTGTGCTCGCCGTGCCCGCCCAAGCCGCGCTGCCAGGCCTGTACCGCCTGCTGCCAGGCGCGCAGCGGGTGGCCCGCCGCCGGGCTGCCGGCGCCCGACGTGGCGGCCACCAATTGGTCGAGCAGGATTTGCTGGTCGGTGCTCAACCGGTCAGGAAACACCGGTTGCACGGTGACGATCTGGTCACCGCGCGCACCCCGCCGCGCCACCGGAAAGCCCTGGCCGGGCAGCGTGTAGGTCAGCACATCACGCTGCAAGGCCAGGCTTTGCAGGCCGCTGAGGGTGGGCACCAGCACCGGCCGGCTGGCGGCCCAGGCAAAGCCGTTCACCGGCAGCGCGAGGTGCAGCCGGCCGCCGTCGCCGAGCGTGAACAAGGCATGCGGCAGCACGGCCACGCGGATCAGCAGATCACCGGGGCTCTGGTCGGGGCGCATGCGGCGGCCGTCCACCTGAAGCTGGTCACCGTGGCGCACGCCCGGCGGCAGGCGCACGGTGACGCGGTAGCCCGGCGTGACATGCTGGCCGGTGCCGGCGCAGGGCGCGCAGGGTTGGCGCTGCAAGCCGCTGCCCGCGCACGCCGTGCAGGCCGCCAGGCTGCTGCCAAACAGGCCGTACCAGCCGCGCTGGCGCAGCGTGCCGGCGCCCGCACAGGCAGCGCAGGCGCCGCCCGGTTGCCGCCAGCCGGTGCCGGTGCAGCCGGCGCAGACCCGGCTGGCCTTGCCACGCAGCACCTTGGTGCAGCCCAGCGCGGCCTCTTCGAGCGTGAGCTTGACCTTGCGCTGCACGGTGCGCCCGGGTGGGCTGCCCGATGGTGCGCCGGGCGCGGCGCCGGCATCGGCATCGGCATCGGCACCGGGGCCGGCATCGGCATCGGCATCGGCATGGGCATCGGCATCGGCATGGGCATCGGCATGGGCATCAGCATCGGCATCGGCATCGGCATCGGGCCGGGGCCGCAGTTCACGTTCGGGCGTGGCGGCTGGCTGGTGGGCAGCCGACGCTGGCCGGCGCGGGCGTTCCGCCGCCGGGGCCGCCGCCGCTGGCGGAAAGCCGGCCTGGCGCAGCGCCTCAAACGCCAGGTTGATGCGCTGCATGCGGCCCACCGCGCCGGCCTGGGCGTTGCGGTCCGGGTGCCAGTG
>JANMKO010000382.1:0-2707 GCA_031372085.1 Betaproteobacteria bacterium | reverse complement strand
GCTGTCAAGCGCCGGCCGCCGGCCGCCGGCCGCGCACCAGACACGTCC
Source organism: Betaproteobacteria bacterium (assembly GCA_031372085.1). Taxonomy (GTDB): domain Bacteria; phylum Pseudomonadota; class Gammaproteobacteria; order Burkholderiales; family Burkholderiaceae_C; genus Pseudaquabacterium. Next base: position 2,659 of record JANMKO010000382.1, on the reverse strand, counting down.
TACAGCCGGTGGGCCTGCCGCCTGATCGCCGCGCCGCGCGCGGGCTGCTGCAATGGGATTTCTGCTGCGCTGCGGCAGCCCCCTTTTGACCCGATGGAGCCCCACCGATGAGCACCGATCAGCATGCAGCCCCCGACAACGCGCAGGCCCGAACACGGCTTTGGGACTTGATCAAGGACATCCGCTTCGCGATGTTCACGGCCCGTCACAGCAATGGCCACCTGCATTCGCGGCCGATGACGACGCAAAACACCTGCGTTGACGAAGACGCCAGCCTGTGGTTTTTTATGTCGCGGCGCAGTGAGCCGGTGGCCGACCTGGCGGCCGACCCGGTGGTCAACATCGGCTACGCCGACCCGGGATCCGACCGCTATGTTTCGGTGTCGGGCACAGCGGCGGTGGTGGACGACCTGGCCAAGAAAAAGCAGCTGTGGACGAAGATGGCCGAGGCCTGGTTTCCGGGTGGCGCGGCCGACCCCGACCTGGCACTGGTGCAGGTCAAGATCATCCACGCCCACTACTGGGACGTGCACGAGAACAAGCTCGTGCAGCTGTTCCACATCGCCAAAGCCGTGATCACCGGCAAGCCACCCACGCAACTGGGTGAGCATGCCGAGATCCGCATGCGCTGACGCGGCCGGCGCAACCCGAGAAAGGCAGGCCCAGATGGAATCCGCCGTGCATGACCGGACCGACTTGTTCAGCCAGTTGGGCCTGCCCGACGATGCCGGCGCCATCGACCGGTTCATCGCCAGCCACCGGCCAATACCGCCCGATGTGGCACTGGCTGACGCGCCCTGCTGGACGGCCAGCCAGGCCCGGTTTCTGCGTGAAGAGATCACCAAAGACGCCGATTGGGCGGTGGTGATCGACGGCCTGAATCTGGCGCTGCGGGATTGATTCCGGCGGCTCAGCCGGCCTCGTCCTTCGGCTTGGCCGGCCGCTTGTGGCGGGCTTGAAAGGCCACCGCAGTCTCGAAAGCGGCGCTGGCAAAACCCAGCGCGGCGGCAAAATCTTTGTCCGACAAGTCTCGCGCGGCATCGTGGCTGCGGTAGATGTTGGCAAATTCACGCTCGCGCCCGGCTTGCACCAGCAGTTTGCCCACGCCCAGCGCGTCCAGCGTCTGCCAGGTCTTGGGGTTGTAGCTGCGCGTCATCTGCAGGATGAAGCCCACCGGGTCGTTGCGGCCCAGCACCGACGCCAGGCGCAGGATCAACTCAAACGGCAGGCCCACCTTGCCGCTTTCCACCAGGCCCATGAAGCTGGGGTCGTCCAGCTCCAGCAACTGGCCCAGGTCGTCCAGTGACAGGCCGGCCGCCTGGCGCAGGTCGCGCAGCAGGGCGGCGGCTTTGTCGACCACCGCCTTCGGGCCCGGGCGCTGCACCCGCGACTGGGCCAGCGCCAGCGCCACATCGGTGGCCGTGCCCACGCCGCCCAGGATCGAGCCGGTCCAGGATTGCAACTGGCGCGCCAGCGCCACCACCATCGAGTTGGCGGGCGGTTTGGGCACGGCGACGGGCGCGGGCGCCTGGGCGGGCAAGCCGCTGGCCTTGCGGCGGCTGGCCGGCACTGCGTTGCTGCGTTTTGCTGCTGTGCCCATGGCCGCCACCTCCGCGTTGTGAAGGCCGCAGGATAGATCACGCCATCCCGGGCCGGCGGGGCCGCTTTAGACTCGGCCCATGAGCCCCACCCCCGCTGACATCCCCGCTGATACCCCCGCTGACACCGCCGCCGACCCCCCGCCCGACGACCCCGTGCACGAGCCGCGCCGCTGGCACGACAAGGGCTGGACGGCCCAGGTCATCAAAAACGAAGACGATGAAGGGTGGGCGGTGGCGATGTACCGGGCCGGCCATGCCGAGCCGGCGCTGGTGGGGCCGTGGACGATGGGCCGCGACAAGAAAAACCCGAAGCCGCTGGACACCAACGCCTTCAACACCCTGGTCAAGACCGCCAGCGAGGTGATCCGCCGCCATGAGCAGCATTTGCAGGCTACGCTGCACAAGCAGATCACGGTGGACGCGTTGGGCCAGCGCGTTGTCGTCACGCTCGACATCGTGCCCGATGACGAGGCGCCGCAAGCCGCATTGAGCGCGCACGACGGCGCGGGTGAGTTGCTGGGCCGGGCCAGCGCGCCGCCGGGCTTCAGGTTGGACCGGGCGAGTGCCGTGGCGTGGATCGCGGGCGGGTTTGCGCGGGTACGGTGATGGGCGTCAGCGGGCAGCGGCGGGCCGTCAGCGCCCTCACCCCCAGCCCTGCCCCGCTTGCGGGTGACGGCGTCAACCCTGGCGCAGCCGAAAGCGCTGCAATTTGCCGGTGGCGGTGCGCGGCAGCGCGGCCACAAAACTGATGGCTCGCGGGTATTTGTAGGGCGCGATGCTGGTTTTGACAAAGTCTTGCAGCGCCTGCACGCAGGCCGCGTTGGCCACCATGCCCGCCCGCAACACCACAAACGCCTTGACGATCTGGCCGCGCTGCGCGTCTGGCAGGCCGATCACCGCGCATTCGGCCACCGCCGGGTGGCGCAGCAAGGCGTCTTCCACCTCGAGCCCGGCGATGTTGTAACCGGCCGAGACAATCATGTCGTCGGTGCGCGACTGGAAATGAAAATAGCCGTCGGCGTCTTGCAAATAGGCATCGCCGGTGAGGTTCCAGCCGC
>JANMKO010000378.1:0-3342 GCA_031372085.1 Betaproteobacteria bacterium | reverse complement strand
CTGGTGCCCGGCACGCCCAGCAAGCCGGTGGGCGGCGCCGACGCGCTGGCCGCCTATGTGGCGCGCATGCGCGCTGCCAACCCGAACACCGTGGTGGTGGGCGGGGGTGACTTCATCGGCGCCACGCCGCTGATCTCGGCGCTGTTTTTTGATGAGCCCGCGGTCGAGACGCTGAACAAGATCGGGGTTGATTTCTCGGCCGTCGGCAACCATGAGTTCGACAAAGGCAAGGACGAGTTGCGCCGGCTGCAGAACGGCGGCTGCAAGCTCAGCGCCGGCCTGCCAGACCCGAACAGCTGCAAGGGCTTTGGCTCGGCTGCGCCGGGCTCGTTTGACGGCGCCCGGTTCAAGTGGCTGTCGGCCAACGTGATCGAAACCGCCACCGGCAGGCCGCTGTTGCCGGCCTACGGCATCAAGACCTTCAACGGCGTGCGGGTGGCCTTCATCGGCATGACGCTCAAGGCCACGCCCAGCATCGTCACGCCCACCGGCGTGGCCGGCTTGACGTTTGAGGACGAAGCCACCACCGTCAACAAGCTGGTGCCCAAGCTGCGCGCCCAGGGGGTGGAGAGCATCGTCGTGCTGGTGCACCAGGGCGGCTTTCAAAACCGGCCCAGCGGCGCGCCCGCCTCGCCGATCAGCAACGACATCAACGGCTGCACCGGTGACCTGAAGCAGGTAGACGGCACGCCGTCCGACATCCGCAAGGTGGTGGCCGGGCTCGACAACGCGGTGGATCTGGTGATCAGCGGCCACACCCACGCTGCCTACAACTGCTCGGCCAGCACCCACGATGTCAGCAGCACGGGGGTGGTCACGCCGCGCCCCACCGGCCTGCCCAACAAGACGGGCCGGTTGGTGCCGGTGACCAGCGCCAGCGCCTTCGGCCGCGTCCTGACCGAGGTGGATGTGACGATCAACCCGGCCACCCGCGACATCACCGCCGTCAGCGCCAACAATGTGCTGGCCGACCGCAGCGACCCGGCCATCGTCAGCGCAATTGCCGCCGACCCGACGGTGAAGAATGTGGTGGCCGCTTACAAGACGGCCGTATCCCCACTGGCCAACCAGGTGATCGGCACCCTCACCGCCGCCCTGCCCAACAGCGCCGACAGCAACGGCACGATGCCCGCCGGTGACCTGATCGCCGACGCCCAGTTGCAAGCCACGCAACCGGCCGCCGTGGGCGGTGCAGTGATCGCCTTCATGAACCCGGGTGGCATCCGCAACCCGGGCTTCAACTTCCCCGGCGCGGTGTACCCCAGTGACGTGACCTACGGCAACGCCTTCACGGTGCAGCCCTTTGGCAACAGCCTGGTGACGATGACGCTGAGCACCCAGCAGATCAAGAACCTGCTGGAGCAGCAGTTTGTCGGCTGCCTGGGCCAGGCCACGCAGCGCATCCTGCAAATTTCCAACGGCTTTTCATACACCTGGGATGCGGCCGCGCCGGCCTGCTCAAAGATCACGTCGGTGCGTTTGGTGCCGACCGATGTCACCGTGCTGCCCCCCGTGGCCAGCGGCCCGCCGGAGATGCTGGTCATCAACGGCGTGGTGCAGAACCCGGCCAAGACGTACCGGGTGACTGTGAACAATTTCCTGGCCACCGGCGGTGACGGCTTTGCCGTGCTGACGGGCGGCACGCAAGTGCTGGGCGGCGCGCAGGACATCGACGCGCTGGTGGCCTACCTGGCCGGCTACAAGGCGCCGGCGCCGGCTTACGACCCCGCCGCCACGGGCCTGGGCAAGCCGCGCATCACCCGGCTCGCTGCGCCCTGAGTGGCAGCGGCCCAGGGTGTCTGGGGGCGGGGGCCCACCGGCACGTGCCCGGCCGCCTTTCGGCGTTTTGTTCAGTGGCGGGTGCAGTGGCGGGGGCAGTGGCGGGGGCAGTGGCGGGGGCAGCGGCAGGTGCAGCGGCCCTGGCAGTGGCTGACAGCGGCAACGCTGCTGGTTGCCGTTTTGCCATGCAACGCCCAGGTGCCTGACTGGAGCCTGGCCGCGCAACAGCGCTTGTTTGGCGCGTCCAGCACCGCCGTCGAGGCCCAGTGGGCCCAGCGCCGCGCCTTGCTGGAGGACGGTGAGCGGCAGCTGGCCTCGGGTGACGCTGCAGCCGCCCAGGCCCGCTTTGACCAGGCGGCGCTGATGCTGCACGCGCCCGACACCGAGGCCTTGCTGGTACGCAGCTACATGCAAGCCGGCGACTACCGGCGCGCGCTGGCCTTTGGTGCCCATGCCGCTGGCGCGCACCGGCGTGAATGGCCGGCCGGCCAGGCGCTGTATGTCTGGCTGCTGCATGTCGGTGGCCAGGGCGTGGTGGCGCGGCGCCTGCTGGATGACGCGCTGGCGCTGGCCCCTGACGACGCCGCGCTGCTGGCCGCCCGCAGCCAACTGGCCACCGACTGGCCTCGGGCCGACGGACTGCTGCAGCAACTGCCTTTGCGCATGGCACCTTACGCGGTGGGCGACGCGGTGCCGGCAGGTGCCCAAGTGGTCGGCAGCGGGTTGTTGCTGGCGACCGGCGATGCGGCACTGGTGCCGGCCTCGGTGCTGGGCCCGCCGGCCGTTGCTGACCGGCCGATCTGGCTGCGCAACGGCCTGGGCCAGACGGTGCAGGCGCGGCGGGCTGGCCAGGATGAATCGCTCGGCCTGGTGCACCTGCGGCTGGCAGCACCGTTGCCCATCACCCCACTGGCCACGGCCGACCGCGAGCCCTTTGCCGGCAGCCCGGGCTACATGGTGGAGTACGCACCGGCCAGCGGCCCGGCCGCCGCCTGGCCGCTGTTGCGCCAGGGATTTTTTGCCCGCCCTGGCAGCGTGCCCGGGCCGCGTTTGCTGGGCATCCCGGCCCCGGCCGGGCCGCGAGGCGGGCCGGTGTTCAATGCCGCCGGCCAGTTGGCCGGCATGGCCGTGGCCGCCGCCGATGGCACGGACCGGCTGCTGCCGTTGGCCTTGCTGGCCGAGCGATTTCCGGCGCTGGCGCTGACACCCGCCCACCCGGCCCACCCGGCCCACCCGGCCCACCCGGCCCGCCCGGCCCACCCGGCGGGTCTGCCAGCCAGCGCTGCGCTGGCCGGCCCGCAGCGGGCCGATGCCGATGCGGTGTATGAGCAGGCCCTGCGCCATGCGCTGCAAGTGCTGGTATCGCCCTGAGCGGCCAGACACCGGCGTGACACGGCCGCCCCTGCGCTGGCAATAGCATCGGCGCCCATGACCTCAGGAGACCGGCCCATGTCCAGCACCCTTGCCTCGCTCGTCAACCACCAGGTGCGCCTGGCCGCACGCCCGGTCGGCCAGGCCGTGGCCACCGACTGGCAGTTCACCGAAGAAGCGCTGGCCGAGCCG
>JANMKO010000183.1:0-2629 GCA_031372085.1 Betaproteobacteria bacterium | reverse complement strand
TCCACCGGCATGCCGTTGGGGATGCCGATGTCGGCGGTGCCGGCCATGCTCAACCAGGCGTCGGTGAAGCGCCAGCCCAGCGACGGATCTTTCTTGCCGTAGTCCATGTGGCCGTAGATCGGCTTGCCGTCGATGGTTTTGACGTCATTCGTGAAGAACTCGGCGATGTCCTCATACGCGCTCCAGTTCAACGGCACGCCCAGGTCGTAGCCGTATTTGGCCTTGAACTTGGTCTTCAGGTCGTCCCGCGCAAACAGGTCGGCGCGGAACCAATACAGGTTGGCAAACTGCTGGTCGGGCAGCTGGTACAACTGGCCATCGGGCGCGGTGGTGAAGCTGGTGCCGATGAAATCCTTCAAGTCCAGGCCCGGGTTGGTGTACTCCTTGCCGGTGCCCTTCATGTACTCGGTCAGCGACATGATCTTGCCGTAGCGGTAGTGCGTGCCGATCAGGTCAGAGTCACTGATCCAGCCGTCGTAGATCGACTTGCCCGACTGCATCGAGGTTTGCAGCTTCTCGACCACATCACCCTCCTGGATGATGTCGTGCTTGACCTTGATGCCGGTGATCTCTTCAAACGCCTTGGCCAGCGTCTTGGATTCGTACTCGTGCGTGGTGATCGTCTCGGAGACCACGGCAATCTCTTTGATGCCCTTGGCCTGCAGCTTTTTGGCGGCCTCGATAAACCATTTCATCTCGGCAGCTTGCTGGTCTTTGCTCAGCGTGGACGGCTGAAACTCGGCATCGATCCATTTTTTGGCCTCGGCCTCGCCGGCCCAGGCGCCCTGGCCCAGGGCCAACGCCGCCGCCGCAAAAGCGACGGCCTGCATGCGGTATTTCATTGAAGTCTCCTCAAGTGCTTCCCACTGATGACATGGCAGGCCCGCTGGGAAGGGGTGGCCGGCTGCCTTTTCAAAAAATCTTCGATGGCGCTTGGGTCAGCCTTTGCCCATGACCAGGGCCAACAGCGCCATCGATGCGACAAAGCTGAACCAGATCGACGGCTCTTGCGCCAGGCCAAACCAGACGATCATCTTTTCACTCACCGCGACAAAGGCCAGATTCAGCCAGGCCGCCGACAGCAGGCCGACAAACAGCCGGTCGCCCCGGGTGGTGGCAATCGGCAAAAAACCGCGCCGCTCGACGGTGGGCGATTTGATCTCCCACAGCGTCATGCCGGCCAGCATCAGCACGATGCTGGTGAAGAAAATCGCCACCGGCAAGGTCCAGGCCATCCAGTCAAACATTCGAATCCCCTTTTCTTGCCCCTTCCCCCTTCAAGGGGGAAGGTTGGGATGGGGGTTGAGACCTTGCAGCGCGCACAGGTTCGACCCCCACCCCAACCCTCCCCCTGCCCGGGGGAGGGAGTTTCATACCCGACCCATCGCAAAGCCTTTGGCGATGTAGTGCCGCACAAACCAGATCACGATGGCGCCGGGCACGATGGTCAGCACGCCGGCTGCGGCTAGCACGCCCCAGTCCATGCCTGAGGCCGACACGGTGCGCGTCATCGTGGCCACGATGGGCTTGGCGTTGACGCTGGTCAAGGTGCGCGCCATCAGCAGCTCAACCCAGCTGAACATGAAGCAAAAGAACGCCGCCACGCCGACACCGGCCTTGATCAGCGGGATGAAGATGGTGACAAAAAAGCGCGGAAAGGTGTAGCCGTCGATGTAGGCGGTTTCGTCGATCTCACGCGGGATGCCGCTCATGAAGCCTTCCAGAATCCACACCGCCAGCGGCACATTGAACAGCAGGTGCGCCAGCGCCACCGCAATGTGCGTGTCCATCAGCCCCAGGGTGGTGTAGAGCTGAAAGAACGGCAGCAAAAATACCGCCGGTGGCGTCATGCGGTTGGTCAGCAGCCAGAAGAACACATGCTTGTCACCGAGAAAGCTGTAACGCGAAAATGCATACGCCGCCGGCAGCGCCACGGCCAGTGAGATCACCGTGTTGATGGCCACGTAAATCATCGAGTTGATGTAGCCCGAGTACCAGGACTCGTCGGTCAGGATGGTGCGGTAGTGGTCGAGCGTGAAGTCGCGTGGCCACAGGCTGAAGACCGACAGGATCTCGTTGTTGGTCTTGAAGGACATATTGACCATCCAGTACACCGGCAGGATGGCAAACACCAGGTACAGCACAAGAAACAAGCTGCGTTTTTTGAAGCGGCGCTCATCCATGACCAGCCTCCGACGCCTTGTCTGCCGTGCCCACGCGCTGCATCCAGTTGTAGAGGATGAAGCTGAGCACCAGGATGATCAAGAAATAGATCAGTGAAAACGCCGCCGCCGGCCCCAGGTCAAACTGGCCCACGGCTTTTTGCGTCAGGTACTGGCTCAAGAAGGTGGTGGCATTGCCCGGGCCGCCGCCGGTGAGCACAAACGGCTCGGTGTAGATCATGAAGCTGTCCATGAAGCGCAGCAGCACGGCGATCACCAGCACACCGCGCAGCTTGGGCAGCTGGATGTAGCGGAACACCGCCAGCTTGCTGGCGCCGTCGATGCTGGCGGCCTGGTAGTAAGCGTCGGGGATGGCGCGCAGGCCGGCAAAACACAGCAGCGCCACCAGGGGTGTCCAGTGCCACACGTCCATCAGCAGCACCGTCAGCCAGGCTTGGGTGGCGTTG
>JANMKO010000345.1:0-3623 GCA_031372085.1 Betaproteobacteria bacterium | reverse complement strand
GACTGGCCCTGGCCGTCGCCATCGGCCGGGTCCAGCCCATCACGCCGCCGGCTGGCTGGCGCCGCCAGCAGCAAGCCGGCCAGCGCCGCCAGCGCGGTGCCCAGCACCGACATCGCCAGCGTCTCCAGCGTGCCGGCCAGCACTTGGCGCAAACAGGGCGGGCTCACGTCGGGCGGGAAGAACTCGCCCACAAAGCGGCCCATGCCGTGCAGCGCGGGCAGTGAGAAAAACGGCGCCCATTGCAGATCGAGTGACCAGAAGCTGGCGCCCACCAGCGCCAGCAGGCCCAGCACCCACCTGCGGCCCGGGCCGGCGGCGGGCGGCGGCGGCACCGGCCCGGTCATGCCAGCACCCGGCGCAGCGCCGCGCTGGCGTGGTCGGCCAGGGCCACCAGCGCGACAAACACCGCCAGCATGGTGGCCACCTCACCGCCGTTGAACATCTTCATCGCCGAATCCATCTGCTGGCCCAGCCCGCCCGCGCCAACAAAGCCCAGCACCACCGACGAGCGGATGGCGCACTCCCAGCGGTAAACGGTGTAGCTGGCCAGCTCGGCCGCGTTCTGCGGCAGCAAGCCGTAAAAAAACGCCTGCAAGCGGCCGCTGCCGTTGCGCAGCAAGGCCTGCGACGGGCCGGGCTCGCCGCTTTCCAGAATCTCGGCGTAGACCTTGGCCAGCATGCCGCCGTAGGTCAACGCGATGGCCAGCACGCCGGCTGTGGGCCCCAGGCCCACCACCCGCACAAACACCAGCGCCCAGACCAGCTCGGGTGTGCTGCGCAGCACGATCAAGCCCCATTTCAGCGCCTGGCGCAGCCAGAACGGCCCGCGCGCCATGCGCCCGGCCAACGCCGAGATCGACAGCGCGCGGGTCGTCAGCAGCGTCAACGGCACGGCCAGCAGCAGCGCCAGGGTGATGCCCACGGTGGCCATGGCCACGGTGCGCCAGGTCTCGCGCGCCACCAGCGCCAAAAACTCCGCGCCCAGCGCGGGCGGAAAAAAGCTGGCCAGAAATTTGGCGCTGACGCGCAGGCTGGCGGCGTCCAGCAAGACCCAGGGCTTGAACTCGGTGACCACCGCCAGCGGCCACAACAGCACGGCCGCCGCGCTGACCCAGAACAGCCGCGCAGCCCAAGCCGGGTCGCGTGCCGGCGGGCTGATCGGCGACGCCAGTTCAGCCGCGCTCATCGGCGCAGCGCGCCCTGGCAACAGGTTGCGGCCGGGCTCATCGGCAGTACGTCACCACCGGCCGCGCGGTGGCCGCCGCCCCGGCCTCCCCGGCGGCCTCGCTGACCAGCGGGGGCGCGCTGATCGACTCATTGGCATACAGCCGCGCCAGGCGCTCGGGCGTCACCTGGGCGGCGGGCAGATCAAATACCAGCAGCCCATCGCGCAGGCCGACGATGCGCGGAAAGTGCGCCAGCGCCGCGTCCACCTGGTGCAAGGTGGCCACCAGCGTGGCGCCGCGCTGCTGGGCGGCCTGCACCAGCGTGCGGATGGCCTGCTGGGCGCGGGTGGGGTCAAGTGCCGACAGCGGCTCGTCGATCAGCCACAGCGACGCCGGTGCCAGCAGCGTGCGGGCCAGGCCCACGCGTTGGCGCTCACCGCCCGAGAGCCGGTCCACCCGGTCGAACAGCTTGTCGCCCAGATCAAATTGCTGCAGCGCGGCAAAGGCCGCCGGGATGTCACTGGGGTACAGCAGTGAGCGCAGGCTGGCCCACCCGCCCATGCCCGGCAGCGCACCGGCCAGCACGGCGGTGACCACGCGCTGGCGCGGCGGCAACGGCGGTGCTTGCGGGGCCAGAAACAACCTGCCGCGCAGCCGCTGCAAGGCGCGGCGGCGCAATTGCCACGGCGCCTGGCCGTCCAGCGCCACCCGGCCGGCCAGTGGCGGCAGCGCGCAGGCCAGCACCTGCAACAAGGTGGTCTTGCCGGCGCCCGACGGGCCGATCACCGCCACCTGCTCACCGGCCGCCACCCGCAGGCTCAGCGCCTGGATGGCCGGCGCGGCGCCGGGCCGGGCGGCGGGGTGGCGGGCGGCCACGTCGCGCAGATCGATTTGCAAAGCCGGGCCCCGGGTGGCGTGGTTGAGCGCCGGGGCTTACAGCAGGCCCGCGCTGCGCGCCGCCGCCTCGATGCCCTTGTAGTTGTCCACCTTGGTGGGCACAAAGCGGGTGGCGCGTTGCAGATCGAGAATCTCTTTGCCTTCCGCCGTGTCGCGGCTCAAGGCCAGCAGCGCGGCGGTCAACTTGTCGCGCAGCGCGGCGGGCATGTCGGCATGCACCGTCCAGTTGTAGTCAAAGTACGGCGGCGTGGTGAAGAACACCCGCACCTGGGCCGGATCGACTTTTTTCTCGGCGACAAACTTGTCCCAGACCGAGCTGTTGAGCGCGCCCGCCTGCACCTTGCCCGACGCCACCGCCGCAATCGTCGCGTCGTGCGCACCGCTGTAGGCCACGCGCTTGAAATCCTTGTCGGGATCGACGCCGGCCTGCAGCAAAAAGCTGCGCGGCATCAAATGGCCGGAGGTCGAGCTTTGTGAGCCGAAGCTCACGTCCTTGCCCTTCAGATCGGCCAGTTTGCTGATCGCCGGATCACTGGTGATGAACACCGAGCGGAAGCGCTCGTCCTCCTCGCGCTGCACCAGCGGCAGCGCCTTGCCGCCCGACCGCACGTGGGCCTGCACAAAGGTGAAGCCGCCAAACCAGGCCAGGTCGGTCTTGCGGTTGACCAGGGTCTCCACCGCCGCCGCGTAATCAGTGACCGGGGTGAATTCAACCTTCATGCCCAGCTTGGCTTCCAGGTACTTGACCAGCGGCGCGGCCTTGCGGGCCAGCTCGGTGGGCGATTCGTCGGGGATGGCCGTGACGCGCAACACCGTTTGCGCGGGCGCCAGCGTGGCCAGCAACAACAGGCCGCAGGCCAGTGCGGCGCGGGCAGCACGGGCAGCGTGCAGGGCGGACAAGCTCAACATCGATCAGTCTCCTGAAAAAGGCGGCAGCGGCAGGCAGCGGCGCGCGAAAGGCGGTATTGGAACCGATACGCCCTACCCGGCGCTGGCACAGGCCCAGCGCGGGGCCCGGACCGCGCTGCTACATTGCGCCGGTCGCTACCGGACCAGGCTTTTTGATGCAGCACCCCAATTCATCCAGTTGCACCAGGGCGACGCCAGCGGCCTGGCCGCCGAGGCCGCTGCCGGCCTGCTGGCCCAGCCAGCGCGGGTGTCGCCCAAGTTCTTGTATGACGCGCTGGGCTCACGGCTGTTTGACGCCATCACCGAGCTGGACGAGTACTACCCCACCCGCACCGAGGCCGCCATCCTGGCCCAGCAGGGCCCGGCCATCGCCGCCGCCGTGCGGGCCTGTTTTGGCCCCGGCGGCCTGCCCACGCTGGTTGATCTGGGCGCCGGCAACTGTGCCAAGGCGGCCGGGCTGTTTGGCCCGTTGGCGCCGCAGCGCTACGTGGCCATCGACATCTCGACTGATTTTTTGCAGCAGGCGCTGGCCAACCTGCAACGCCAGCACCCGGCGATGCAGATGGTGGGCGTGGGGCTGGATTTCTCCAGCCAACTGGCCCTGCCGGCCGGCGTGGTGCCGGGCCCGGCGCTGCTGTTCTACCCCGGGTC
>JANMKO010000314.1:0-1835 GCA_031372085.1 Betaproteobacteria bacterium | reverse complement strand
GAACCGGTCGGTGCCGCTCTCACCGTAAACCCGCAGCGCGCCCTGGTTTTTGCCCATCACCCGGCTGCGGCCCTGGTCTGCAAACAGCACCTCGCCCACCGCAAAGGCGGCGCCGCTGCGTTGCAACTCGGCGTGGCCCTGGCCGGCCACCATCAGTTGCGGATCACTGAACACCACTGCCAGCGCCGCCCGGCGCGGCTGCACCCGCACGTCCGGAAAGCGCCCGGCGTTGTCACCGGCAATGCGGCCCTCGTCAGCGGCCTCGTGCAGCAGCGCCCGCTCGCCGTTGACATCGCCGGCGATGAACACCGTGCTGTCGCCGATCTGGCCGGTGCGGCGGTCAAACACCGGCACGCCTTTGGCGTCCAGCGGCAGGCCGGTGGCGGCCAGCCCCAGGCCGTGCAGACGGGGCGCCCGGCCGGCGGCGGCCAGCACCCAGTCAAACACCTGCTCGTCGGCACGGCTGGTGCTGCCGGCGGCCGCCGTGCCGGCAGGCACCTGCACCTGCATCTGCACCTGCACCTGCACCCGCACGGTGTTGCCGTCGCGCTGCAAGACCAGGCCGTCGCTGTGCGTGCGCAGCGGCAGCGCCTGGCCAAACAGCCGCAGTGACAGCGCCTGCAGCGCCGGGTCGGTGAGCGGGCCGATGCGGTCACCGCGCGCATACAGCCGCACCCGCACGCCCAGCCGGTGCAGCGCCTGCGCCAGCTCCAGCCCGACCACGCCGGCGCCCAGCACGGCCACCGAGCTGGGCAGATCCGTCCAGGCAAACACGTCGTCGTTGACGATCAGCCGGTCGCCGGCCGCAGCGCGCCAGGCTGCCGGCACCACCGGGGACGAGCCGGTGGCGATGACGATGCGCCCGGCCGTCACTTGCGTCGGCCCGTCCGGGCTGTCCACCTGCAGGGTGTGGTCGTCGATGAAGCGGGCCGCACCGCGCAGCCGGTGCTCGGCCGGCCAGGCGGCCACCGCGTCGGTGACAAAGCCGACAAACCGGTCGCGCTCATCGCGCAAGCGCTGCATCACTGCCCGGCCGTCGATGCGCACCGGCCCGGCATGCACGCCAAACAGCCCGGCGTGGGCGGCGCCGTGCGCGGCATCGGCAGCGGCGATCAGCAATTTGCTGGGCATGCAGCCCACCCGGGCGCAGGTGGTGCCGTAAGGCCCGCCCTCGATCACCAGCACGCGCTGGGTGTGGGCCAGCGCGGCGCGGTAGGCCGACATGCCGGCGGTGCCGGCGCCGATGATGGCCACATCGACTTGCATTGATTTCATGGGGCGTCCGTGTTGGGGTGGGGTGGGTTGGGATGGGTTGGTGGGCGTCGGCGTCGGCCCGGGCAGACCGGGCCGGCCGGGCGGCGTCAGCGGTGGCTGTCAAACCACACCCGCAGCTTGCGCAGCACGCCCAGCGCCTGGGCCAGCTCGGCAGCGGACGCCAGTGTGCCCAGGTCGGCCAGGCCGACGCCCAGCCGGGCCACCGCGTGCTGGCGGGCAGCGTGGCCGGCCGGCGTCAGGCTCACCTGCTTGCCACGGCCGTCGGTCGGGTGGGGTTGCACTTGCAGCAGGCCTTTTGCCACCAGCCGGGCGACGGTGTTGGTCATCGCCGCCTTGGTCACCTGGATGGCGCTGGCCATCTGCACCAGTGAGCGCTCACCGCCCAGCCGCGTCAAGTGGTTGAGCACGACAAACTGCGACAGGTTGAGCCCCGGCCCCAGCCACAGCGCGGCGCGGTTTTGCGCCAGCTGGTCGATGATGCCGACCTCGTTCAAGACCTGGAAGGCCAGCGGGTCGGCGTCGGCGGTGGCCGGCCCGGTGACGCCAGCGGTGCCAGCCGC
>JANMKO010000304.1:0-3851 GCA_031372085.1 Betaproteobacteria bacterium | reverse complement strand
CGCTGGCGACGATGCGGAATTCTTTCGGGCTGAACTGGCGCGCCTCGCGCAATATCTCGCGCAGCACGTCGTAGCACACGCTGCGCGCCGTCTTCACCTGGCCCCGGCCAGCGCAAGTGGGGCAGGGCTGGCACAGCATGTGGGCCAGGCTCTCGCGGGTGCGCTTGCGCGTCATCTCCACCAGGCCGAGCTGGCTGAACCCGCTGACCGACACCTTGGTGCGGTCACGCGACAACTGCTTTTTGAACTCGGCCAGCACGGCCGCCTGGTGCTCATCGCGCACCATGTCGATGAAATCGACAATGATGATGCCGCCCAGGTTGCGCAGCCGCAGTTGGCGGGCAATGGCGCCGGCCGACTCCAGATTGGTCTTGAATATCGTGTCGTCAAAATTGCGCGCGCCGACAAACCCGCCGGTGTTCACATCCACCGTGGTCAGCGCCTCGGTCTGGTCGATGATCAGGTAGCCGCCACTCTTCAAATCCACCCGGCGGGCCAGTGCCCGGGCGATTTCTTCCTCGATGCCGAACAGGTCGAAGATCGGCCGCTCGCCTTTGTACAGCTCCAGCTTGGACGCCGATGACGGGGTGTACGCGTCACCAAATGCCTTCAGCGCATCAAACTGCAATTTGCTGTCGATGCGGATGGTTTGCGTGTGGTCGTTGACCATGTCGCGCAGCACCCGCTCCACCAGGTTCAGGTCTTCATGCAGCAGGGTGCCGGGCGGCTGGGCCAGGCCCTGGGCGCGGATGGCCGCCCAGGCTTTGCGCAGGTAGGCGATGTCGTCGGCCAGCTCGGCGTCGCTGGCCTCCTCGGCATTGGTGCGCAGGATGAAGCCGCCGGGTGCGCTGCCGTCGGTGGTGGCGGTAAGCGCCTGCATGCGCTGGCGCAACAACTCGCGCGCCTCGGGCGAGCCTATTTTTTGCGAGATGCCGATGTGGTTGTCTTGCGGCAAGAACACCAGCATGCGACCGGCAATGCTGACCTGGGTGGACAGGCGCGCGCCTTTGCTGCCAATCGGGTCTTTGACCACTTGCACCATCAGCGTCTGGCCCTCGAACACCTGGCGCTCGATGGGCACCAGCGCGGCGGCGTCCTGGCGCGGCAGGTGGTGGCCGCCGGGGTGCAGATCGGCCACATGCAAAAACGCAGCCCGCTCCAGCCCCACCTCGATGAAGGCGCTTTGCATGCCGGGCAGCACCCGCGCCACCTTGCCGAGGTAGACATTGCCGACCAGGCCGCGCTCAAGGGCGCGCTCGATGTACAGGTCTTGCACTGCGCCGTTTTCGATCACCGCGACGCGGGTCTCCTGCGGCGCCCAGTTGATGAGGATGTCGTGCATGGGGCGGGTGGATTCTTGTGGCGCGCCGTGCGCCTAAAACCTCACGCGCGCTTGTCTCAGCAACTGGGCCGTCTCGAAGAGCGGCAAACCCATGATAGTGGAGTGACTGCCGGCGATATGCGGTATCCAGGCTGCCAGTTGGCTCTGCACCGCATAGCCGCCGGCCTTGCCAAACGGCTGGCCGCTGGCGATGTAGGCGGCGATGGTGGCCGGGCTGAGCGGCGCAAAGCGCACCTGCGAAATGCTGAGCGCGGCCAGCGTGCGCCGGCCATGCGCCAGCGCAACAGCGGTGAGCACCCGGTGGCAACGGCCCGACAGCGCGCTGAGCATGGCCGTGGCCTCGGCCGCATCGGCCGGTTTGCCCAGGATGCGCCGGCCCAGCGCCACGGTGGTGTCGGCACACAGGATGGGCGCAGGCGGCAGGCCGCGCTGCGCCAGCCGCGCCCGGGCGGCCTTGAGCTTGAGGGCGGTGACGCGCTGCACGTAGGCGGCGGGCAGCTCACCGGGCAGCACGGCTTCCAGCGCCTCGGCGTCTGCTGCGTCATCGGCCAGCAGCAGCACATGGTGCACGCCAAGTTGGTCCAGCAACTGGCGGCGGCGTGGGCTTTGCGAGGCCAGGTAGATGAAATCGGCGGGCGGGGTCATGGCTTGGCTTGAGTGGGTTTTGCAGCATCTGCCGTGGGTTTGCAGCGGAGATGGGCTCTCACTCCCGGTGGTACGGATGGCCGGAGGTGACGCTCCAGGCCCGGTACAGCGCCTCGGCCAGCAGCACCCGCACCAAGGCATGCGGCAGGGTCAGATCAGACAAGCGCCAGGTTTCATCCGCCGTGGCTTTGAGCCCCGCATCCAGCCCGTCCGGCCCGCCCACCAGCAGCGCCACATCGCGCCCGTCGCCCAGCCAGACGCGCAGGCGCTCGGCCAGCTGGCGCGTGGTCAGCCGGGTGCCATGCTCGTCCAGCACCACCCGGCGCACGCCTTTGGGCAAGGCCGCGTCGATGCGCTGGGCCTCGGCGGTCATCATTTGCGCGGCGGTTTTGGCGCTGCTGCGCGACTCGGCCTTGACGGCCTTGATCTCCAGCCGCAGCTCGGGCGGAAAGCGCTTGGCGAAGTCGTCGTAAGCGGCTTGCGCCCAGGCCGGCGGCCGCTGGCCTACCGCCACCAACAGCAGGCGCATGGCCGGCGGTCAGCTGCGCTTGGGGGCTCGCTTGGCCGCCGGCTTGGCCGCCGGCTTGGCAGCCGTCTTGGCCGCGGGACTGGCGGTCGGCTTGGCAACCGGCTTGGCCGCCGGCCTGGCGGTCGGCTTGGCAACTGGCTTAGCGGCCGGCTTTGTCGCCAACCGGCCAGCCGGTGCGGCCTGGTGGGCCACTGGCGCGGCTTTGCCACGCGGCGGGGCTTTGCCGGGTGCCGTTTTGCCAGCGGCCGTTTTGCGCGCCGGCGGCGGCACAACAATCATGCGGGGCTTGGGGCCTGGGCTGGTCGCCGTCTTGCCGGCCGCCGTCTTGCCGGCCGGCGTCTTGCGGGCCGGTGCCTTTTTGGCCACCGGCGCCGCCTTCAAAGCCGCCGCTGCGGCGCGGGCCGCATTGCCACCGGCCCGGTCGGCACCGGTGGTTTTGACGACATCCCGCTTGGCCACTTTTTTGGCGGCCACCTTGCGCGCACTCAGCAATTTGACCGGCGCGGTTTTGGCAGCGGCTTTTTTGGCCGGCGGCCGCTTGAACGGCACCTTCTTCGCGGCCGCCTTTTTGGCCGCCCGCACCGGCGCTTTCTTGACAGGCGCTTCGTCTGCTTCGTCTTCCGACGCCTTGACCAGGCCGCGCGGCGCAGCGCCACCCAGCTTCATCTTCACCGGCTTGCCGCCCCAGATCTCTTCGAGCCGGTAGTACTCACGGATGGCCGGCTGCATGATGTGGGCCACGGCGGCGCCGCAGTCGACGATGATCCACTCGCCGTTCTCGGCGCCCTCGGTGGCCAGCACCGGAAACCCGGCCTCACGCACCGCCGCCCGCACGCCCGAGGCCAGCGCCTTGGTCTGGCGGTTGCTGGTGCCCGACGCGATGATGACGCGCTCAAACAGCGCGGACAAATGCTCGGTGTTGAGTACCAGGATGTCCTGGGCCTTGACGTCTTCGAGCCCATCGACGATGGCCCGTTGCAATTTGCGAATGTCCATTCAGTGCCTGATGTCCCGTGGGTTTTTGAGGGTTTCGCTCTGGCTGTAGAGCTGGTGTTGGTCAATATAGCGGGCCACCGCCGCGCCGGCCAGCGCGGCCACCGGCTGGCCGGCCGCCACCCGGGCCCGGATGTCGCTGGCGGCAATTGCCAGCGGCGGCAGCGCCAGCGGCACGCAGCGGTGGCTTGCTGCGGCCAGCGCGGCTGGCGCCTGGGCTGGCTCACCGTCGCGGGCGGCCACCGCCAAGGTCAGGCGTTGCAGCAGCTCGGGCCAATCGCGCCAGGTGTCGAATTGGGCGTACTGGTCTTGGCCGAGCACCAAAAACCAATCGGCGGGCGC
>JANMKO010000294.1:0-2887 GCA_031372085.1 Betaproteobacteria bacterium | reverse complement strand
CACTGGCCGGTGGCGCCGCCGCCGCCGGCCCGGCCTTGCCGGCAGCGGCCGGGCGCCCGGCCGGCGCCGAGCACCCGGCCATGCAGCGCCTGGCCGGCGCGTCGGTGGCCATGCAGCAGGTGCGCTCACTGATCGAGCGGGTGGCGCGCGGCATGGCCCCGGTGATGGTGCAGGGCGAGTCAGGCACCGGCAAAGAGCTGGTGGCGCGGGCGCTGCACGATGTCAGCAGCCGGGCCGACCAGCCGTTCATCGCCGTCAATTGCGGCGCCATCCCCGAGCAACTGCTGGAGGCCGAGTTCTTCGGCTACCGCAAAGGCGCTTTCACCGGCGCCGCCGAAGACCGGCACGGCTTTTTTCAGGCGGCGCAAGGCGGCACCTTGTTTCTGGACGAAATCGGTGACTTGCCACTGGCCATGCAAAGCAAGCTGCTGCGCGCCATCCAAGAGCGCTCGGTGCGCCAGATCGGCGCCGTGGCCGAGCAGCCGGTGAATGTGCGCATCGTCAGCGCCACCCACAAAGACCTGGCGCTGGAGGTGCAGGAGGGCCGCTTCCGGCAAGACCTGTACTACCGGCTGAACGTGATCCAGATGCGCATCCCGCCGCTGCGCGAGCGGCTGGATGACTTGCCGCTGATCTGCACGGCGGTGCTGGCGCGCATCGCCCACGATGCCGGCGTGGCGCCAGCGCCGCTGTTGTCCGACGAGGCGCTGGCCCATTTGTCGCACTACGGCTTTCCGGGCAATGTGCGTGAGCTGGAGAACCTGCTGCACCGGGCCGTCACCTTGTCGGGCGGCGAGGTGATCACCTGCGCTGACCTGGGCCTGAGCGACGACGCCTTCACCGACAGCGAATGGCAGGGGCTGGATGCGGCACCGGCCAGTGCCGGGCCGGTGCCCGCCGTCGCTGACGCCGGCCCGGCGCTGCCGCACGATCTGGTGGCCCACCTTGACGCAGTGGAGCGCGACATCATCACCCGGGCGCTGGAGCGCCACCGCTTCAACCGCACCGTGGCCGGCGCCGGCCTGGGTTTGTCGCTGCGCCAGATGCGCTACCGCATGGCGCGGCTGGGCATCAATGGCGGTGAGCATGGGCCCGATTGAGCCCGCGCCGGGGCATGGCTGAGCCCACCGGTGCGGCCGGCGTGGCACCGCCCCAGCCACTGCCCGTGGCCGGCCGCTGGCGGCGCGGCTGGTGGTCGCCGGCACGGCGCCGCAGCTCCCCCAATTTCGGGCCCCGGCCCGGCGGGCTGGCGGTTGATCTGGTGGTGCTGCACTCGATCAGCCTGCCGCCGGGGGTGTACGGTGGCAAGGCCATCGAGCAGTTGTTTACCAACCGGCTGGACACTGCGGCCCACCCCTACTTTGCGCCACTGGCCGGGCTGGCGGTGTCGGCCCATTTTCTGGTGCGCCGCGACGGCCAACTGCTGCAATTCGTCTCTTGCGACCAGCGCGCCTGGCATGCCGGGCAATCCACCTGGCGCGGCCGCGACAACTGCAATGATTTTTCGATCGGCATCGAGCTGGAAGGGCTGGAGGGCGACGCCTTCGAGGCGGTGCAATACCGGGCGCTGACGGGCTTGCTGCGCGCCATCAGCCGCCGCTACCCGGTGTCTGATCTGGCCGGCCATGAGCAGGTGGCGCCCGGCCGCAAGCACGACCCGGGGCCGGGTTTCGACTGGGCCGTGTTGCGCCGGATGCCGGGGTTTCCGGCGGCGCTGGGGCTTGGGCAGGCCGCAACGGCCGGCCCGCGCGGTGCCAACTCAAGCGCCGCCACCGGTCGCCTCACAACCGGGTAAGCACACTACCGGTAGTGCTTGATAGCCAAAACAAGCCTGGATTTAGTGGCTGTTCGTGCTATGCTTTTGCCTTGCAAGTGACACAAACCGGGCCATCAACAAGCCGGTAGCCGCAGCGTACCCACCACCATGCCCCAGCGGGCGGACAGCCTTCACAGCACCGGCTGACCGACCCGCGTCACCACTGCCCGCTGCTGCTGCATCGCGGCGCCGATCTGCTGCGCTGTGCACCCTCCGGCGGCACAGCCGGGCACCGACTGCGGGCACCGCGCAGTGCGCCATTGTCTTGAATCGACACATCCAGCGGCCCCAGCCGCCTTTCCATCGAGGGGACCCCATGCAAACCAACATCACCAGCAGCCTGCCTGCCTCGACCCCCGCCCGCGCCGTGCCCCACGCTGTTGCCGTGGCCTCGGTTTACGCCGGCTACCAGACCATCCGCCGCAATGGGTCGGTGGTGGCTTTTGAGCCCAACAAGATTGCCGTGGCGCTGATGAAGGCGTTTTTGGCGGTGCATGGCACCCAGGGCGCGGCGTCGGCCAGCGTGCGCGAGACGGTGGACGCGCTGACCGAGAGCGTGGTGCGCGCGCTGCTGCGCTCACGCCCGGGCGGCGGCACCTTCCACATCGAGGACGTGCAAGACCAGGTTGAGCTGGGCTTGATGCGCGGCAGCCACCATGAGGTCGCGAGAGCTTATGTTCTTTACCGAGAGCGCCGCTCGCAAGAGCGCCTGCGCCAGGCGCAACCTGCCCAACCGGCCGCGCCGGTGCTGCATGTCATCGACCGCGGCCAGCGCCTGCCACTCGACTTTGCCGCACTGCAGGCGCTGATCGAATCGGCCTGCCAGAACCTGGGCGCTGACATCAAGGCCGAGCCCATCCTGGCCGAGACCCGCCGCAACCTGTACGACGGTGTGCCCATCGACGAGGTGCACAAGGCCAGCATCCTGGCCGCCCGCACCTTGATCGAGAAGAACCCGGCCTACTCTCGCGCCACCGCCCGCCTGCTGCTGCACACCATCCGCCGCGAGATTTTGGGGGACGAGGTGAGCCAGGCCCAGATGGCCGAGCGCTACCCCGACTACTTCGGCCA
>JANMKO010000278.1:0-3391 GCA_031372085.1 Betaproteobacteria bacterium | reverse complement strand
CCGGCCGAGCGGAAGTTGCCCCAGCGCCCGCCGTCGCGCAGCAGCGGGTCGGGTTGCTGCAAGGCCAGCGCCAGCAGCGGCTCAAACTCATTCAGCGGCAGCAGCAGCGGGTGTTGGATGCCGCTGGCTTGCAAGGCCTGCAGCGTGTGCGTCCATTCGGCCCAGGTGGCGGGCGGCCGGTGGATGCCGGCCCGCTCGAACAAGTCGCGCCGGTAGAACAGCAGCCGCGTGTCCACATACCACGGCAGGCCCAGCAATTGGCCGTCCACCACGTTGGTGGCCCAGATGCCTTCAAACCAGTCAGCGGGTTGCAGCGCCGGGGTGGCGGCCAGCCACGGGCCCAGCGGCAGCAGGGCGTTGACGGCGGCAAACTCGGCGATCCAGCTGTTGCCCAGCTGGGCCAGGTCGGGCGTGGCATCGCCGGCAAAGGCGGTGAGCAGCTTTTCATGCGCGGCGCTGAAGGGCAGGGCGTCTACCCGCACGGGGATGTGCGGGTGCTGGCGCTGGAAGTCGGCCAGCAGCTCACCCACCACCTCGCCCTCACGGCCCAGGGCCCAGAAGCGCAACGGGCCGGCGGATTTTGGGGTGCAGGCGATCAGCGCAGGCGCGGCCAGGCTGAGGGCGGTGGCTTTGAGCACGCTGCGGCGCTGGCGCTCAACATCACCCATCAAACCCCCCTATACCCAGCCGCCGCTGAACCCGGCCCGCTGCAAGCCGCGCCGCAATTGCGCACAGCCGCGCATCAGTGCCCACACCTCATCACGCCGGTGGTTGGCCGCCATCAGGCTGATCGGGCCCTGGTCGATGCCCAGGTGGTCGGTGTCGACCCAGCCCAGGCCGGGCACGATCTTGCCGTGCGTCAGCCGCACCTGCGCAAAATCAAAACTCGGGTTGAAGCTGTCGACAAAGCCGTAGCGGCCATAAATCGCCGCCCCGTACTGCGCCCGCAGCGCGCGCAGCGCCGGCAGCACCACCTCGGGTGCAAACGGCAGTGACGCCAGCGCGGCGGTGGGTGCCAGCGTGCCGTCGTCATAGCTTGCCACCCCACCCGCGCCGCGCCCGGCATAGCTGCGAAAGCGGCGCTTTTTGCCCCGGTACGGCAGCACCACATCGGCCGGCCCGTCGCAGGCGGTGATGCCCCAGATGTCACCGCCATAACCGCGCCAGCCCAGCGGATTGGCCTGGGCATAGGCGCGCTGGGCCAGCGTGGCGCGGCGGCTGTTCTCAAAATAGTCCAGCCCGGGCGCCCGGCCGCCGGGCGCGCTGATCTCACGCATCCAGCCATCGCGGATGCCGCGAAAATCGACCCAGCAATGGGTGTACTGGTGGCCAAACAGCGGCCCAAAGTGCAGATGGGTCTGACCGTGGAAGGTGCCCCAACTGCGCTCATAGGTGCTGGTCCAGGCGCTCCACGCGGCCCAGGCGTCGGCATCCACCGTGCGGCCGGGTGAGCCCAGGGCCAGCAAATACACCAGCATCGCCTCGTTGTAGCCCTTCCAGTCGCTGGGGATGAAGCCTTTCTCGGGCGTCCAGCCGTGGCTGATGGACGGCGGCCGGTGTTGCGCCCAGCGCCAGTCCACCCGCTCGGCCAGGTTCTCGGCGATGCGGCGGATCTCGGCATCGGCCCAGTGGTTGCTGTTGAAAAACTCGGCCGCGTGCAGCACGCCGGCCAGCAGCAGCGAGGTGTCTACGGTGGACAGCTCACATTGGCCAAAGCGCTCACCGGTGTCCTGGCCGATGAAGTGGTAGAAAAACCCGCGGTGGCCGGCCACGCCACGGGCCGCCGGGCCCATCGGCGCGTCATGAAAAAAGCGCAGCGTGGTCAGGGCAAGTTCACGCGCCTGGTCGTGGGCGATCCAGCCTTGCCCGGCACCGATGACGTGCGCGCTGAGCGAGAAGCCCACTGCCGCGATGCTGGCAAAGCTGGGGCTGGGCCAGCGGTCGGGCGCCAGGCCGCTGGCCGCCGGGGTGGTGTGGCGGAAGAAGTTGAAGGTGCGTTGCTCAAGATCGTCGAGCAGGGTGGGGTCGTCAAGCGCGGCGGCTGCCGTGGGTGGTTGATCGCCCAGCGACCAGGCCGGCGCGCAGACGGCCAGGGCCAGCGCGGGCGCCAGCGCCAGCAGGCGGCGGCGCGCTGGGTCCAAGGGCAGGGGATGGCTGCCCGCCACGCTCACCACTTGTAGGCCAGCCCCAGCTTGTAGGTGCGCATCGGCCCGCCACGGCTGTTGGGCGTGCCGAGGTTGCTGTTGTCGCCGCCCAGCGCGTTTTTCGGGTTGCCCGGGCCGCCCACCCAATCGTCGTAACCGCCGTAGTTGATGGTGTTGAACAGGTTCAGCACGTCCAGCCGCAGCGTCAACCGGCCGATGGGCAGTTTCACGTCTTTCGCCGCGCCCAGGTCAAACTGCTTGAAGTCGTCGCGGTTGCCCACCCGGTAGACGCAGTTGTTGAAGCCCTGCGAGCAATCGGTCAACTGGCGCGGTTTGCCCGAGCCATAAGTGGCTTTGGCCGACAGCAGCATGTCCCAGGGCAGCAGCTTGTCAGTCAGTCCGGTGGCCACCAACCGGTGCTTGTCCACGTCGATGCTGGGGTTCCAGCCGGCGGTGGTTTTGCCGTAAGTCCAGTTGAAGATGTCGTTGTTCCACTGCCGGTTGGTGATCTTGGCGTCGCTGTAGGTGTAGGCCACCGACACCGCCCAGCCCGATGCGCTGGTGTAAGGCTTGTCGGCCTTGAGGTACAGCGTGTCGGTCTTGGCCTGCGTCACAAAATCACCGAGCACCAGCTGGGCAAAGCCGTTGGGCCCGCCCCACAGCGGGTCGATCGAGCTTTGCGTGGCATAGCCGCCGTTGGCATCGCGGTTGCCGCTGTACCAGTTGAACTGGTTCTTGGCCTCGCTGCGCGTCACCGCCACCTCGGTGTTCCACTCGCCCAGCGCCTGGCGCAGGCCCAGGCTGAACTGGTCGGTGTACGGCATCTTGTGGTCGTTCTTGATCAGCCACACCTCGCCGCCCGGTTGGGCGTTTTTCTGCATTTCGTCCAGCGCGTGGTTGGCCATGGCCCGGTCATAGGCCCGGCCCCAGCCGGCAAAAACCACCGAGTTGCGGTCACCCTTCAAGTCGTACGAGAAACCCAGGCGGGGCTGCAACGCGCCGGTGAAGGCCTTGCGGCTGTTGCCTTTGCTGATGTAGTCGCCGATGTTGACGCCGCCTTTGGCCAGCGATTGGGCGTAGGTCTGGCCGGCCGGCGGGGTGATGCCGTAGCGCGGCACGTCCAGCGCGTAGATCGCGGCCACCCGATCAGCCGGCGTGCTGTAGTCGTTGTTCAGCGCATTGGTCTCGTAATCCCAGCGCACGCCCAGGTTCAGCTCAAGCTGCTTGCTGATCCGCCAATCGTCTTG
>JANMKO010000260.1:0-8668 GCA_031372085.1 Betaproteobacteria bacterium | reverse complement strand
ACCGGCGCCGCGCCCATCTCACCCGAGCTGATCCGCTGGTACCTGGCGCTGGGCATCCCGCTGCGCGAGGGCTGGGGCATGACCGAGACCACCGGCGGCGGCACCGTCACGCCGCGCGGTGCGTCGCGCCCCGGCAGCATCGGCCTGCCCGGCCCGGGGCTGGAGATGCGCATCAGTGAGGCGGGTGAGATCTTGGTGCGCGGCGCCGTGGTGTTCAAGGGTTACTTGAACCAGCCCGAGAAAACCGCCGAGGTCATCGATGCCGACGGCTGGCTGCACACCGGCGATGTGGGCCGGGTGGACGCCGACGGTTCCTTCTACATCACCGACCGCATGAAAGACATCATCATCACCGCCGGTGGCAAGAACGTGACGCCCAGCGAGTGGGAGAACCAGCTCAAGTTCAGCCCGTATGTGACGGATGCGGTGGTGATAGGCGACCAGCGCGCCTACCTCAGTTGCCTGGTGATGATCGACGAGGACAACGTGGCCCAGTGGGCGCAAGACCAAGATGTGCAGTTCAGCGATTTCAAGAGCCTGTGCCGCGCGCCTGAGCTGGTCAGCCTGATCGGTGGCGAGATCGAGAAAGTGAACCAGCAGTTTGCCCGGGTTGAGCAGATCAAGCAGTTCCGGCTGATTGAGCAGCGGCTGACGGCCGAGGACGAAGAGCTGACGCCGACGATGAAGTTGAAGCGCTCGCTGATCAACCGCAAATATGCGGATCTGATCGAGGGCATGTACCCGATCAAGTCAGCGGCTTGACCTCAGGCTTGAGCGCCGGACTTGGCGCCGGCTCAGGCCACGGGTTGAGCAGCCTCACCCCCCCCGTGTGGGCGTCGTCGCTGGTGTCTCCAGCCCCAGCGCCTGCGCTGCCACAACGGTCTGCGGCGCCGGGCGGGTGGCATGGCGCCCTGATTTTCTGGTCTTGCTGCCCCGAGCCACACGGTGACTCGGTCTGCCATTGGCAGGATGCACTTGCGGTGCCTGGCAAGCGCCTCAAACCCGCGCCAGCACCGTCACCGCACAAGCGGCCTCGTCAAACCCGATCACCCCGCCGCCGTTCTCAGCCAGCCCAACCCGGGCGCGCCGGGTCTGGCGTTCCCCGGCCTCACCACGCAGTTGCAAGGTCAGCTCGTGGACCATCGACAGCCCGGTGGCGCCCACCGGATGGCCTTTGCTCACCAGCCCGCCCGACAGGTTGATCGGCCGCTCACCGCCCAGCGCGGTGGCGCCGCTGGCCACATACGCGCCGCCCTGGCCGATGGCGCAAAAGCCCAGCATCTCGGCCTGGTACAGCTCACAAAACGAGGTGGCGTCATGCACCTCGGCCAGGTCGATGTCTTGTGGCCCCAACCCGGCCATGCGGTAGGCGCGCTGGGCCGCCAGGTGGCTTAAACCGGGCTCGTCCAGGCGCCGGTATTTGCCGCCGGTCAGCACGCTGGCATGGATGCGCAGCGCCCGCTCACGCACCGCCGCGGGCTGGCTTTGCAAAAAAGCGCCCGAACACACCAGCGCAGCCGCTGCGCCATCACCAATCGGTGCACACATTGAGCGGGTGAGTGGCCAGCTCACCGCCCGGTCTGCCAGCACTTGCTCGGGCGAGACCTCGAAGCGGTATTGCGCCAGCGGGTTTTTCGCCCCCATCGCATGGTTTTTGGACGCGCCAAAGGCGATCTGCGCGGCGGTGGTGCCATGAAACTTCATGTGCCAGGCGGCCTGCATCGCGTAGGTGTCCATGAACAGCGTGCCGCCGGCATCTTTGGGGTTGAACGGCTTGCCGGCCATCGCCCCGGCGGCGGCGTAATACGCCAGCCAATCGGCCGGGTCGAGCTGGTCGATGCCGCCGTCGAATATTTCTTGCGTGCGTGCCGCGTCGCCCGCAACAAAGGTTTTTTCCACACCGATCGCCAGTGACAGCGCGGCCGTGCCCGACAGCACATCCTTCCACGCGCCGTGCAAGGCCATGCTGGCGGTGGCGCAGCCGCCCTCTACATTGATCATCGGCACCCGCTCGGGGAACAAGCCCTCGCGCACCAGCGGCGTGAAACACACTTGGCCGCGGATGTTGCGCTGGCCCCAGCTGCCCATGCCGCAGTTGCCAAACCAGGCGTTTTCGATGGCACCGCCGTCGGCCAGCCCGGCGTCTTGCAGCACCGCCAGGTAGGCCTGGCGCGTCAGATCCTTGAAGCTGGCCTCGGGCTGTTTGCCGAACCGGGTGCAGCTGCTGCCAATCAGATAGGCGTCGGTCATGGATTACCCCAGTCTGATCGGCAATGAAGACAGCCCGCGCATCACCAGCGCGTCAATCCATTCGGGCTCACCGGGGGCGCGCGCGATGCGGCCAAAGCGCTGCACCAGCCGGCCCAGGCAAAGCTGGCCCTCCAGCCGGGCCAGCGGCGCGCCCAGGCAAAAGTGCAGGCCAAAGCCGAAGGTCAAGTGGCGGTTGGGCGTGCGGCCGATGTCCAGCGCATGCGGCGCGTCAAACCGGCGTGGGTCGCGGTTGGCGGCGTTGACCATCGCAAACACCCGGTCGCCGGTTTTCAAGGCTTTGCCGCCGATTTCATGGTCTACCGACACCACCCGGGCGATGGCATTGCTGGGGCCGTCGTAGCGCAAGAATTCTTCCACCGCCGGGTGGATCAGCGCCGGCCCGTCGCGCAGCCGCTGCAACTGATCCGGATGGTCGAGCAGCGCATTCAGCGCATTGCCCAGCAGGTGGCTGGTGGTCTCATGGCCGGCAAACAGCACCAGCATGCAGGTGGCAACCAGCTCGTCTTCACTCAGGCTGCCGTGCTCGTCTCGGGCGGCAATCATGCGGCTGATGAAGTCATCGCCCGGTGCCGCGCGGCGCTCGGCGATCACTTGCCGAAAGTAGCCCACCAGCCCGGCGGCACCGCTGCGGGCCCGGGCGTAGCGGTCAGTGTCGGCACGGGCCGAGCCGACAAAGGCCCGCAAATCGTCTGACCAGGCTTTCAGCTCGGCATACGCGCTGTGCGGCAGGCCCAGCATGTCCAGGATCACCCAGGCCGGCAGCGGCATGGCCACCTGCCGGGCCCAGTCCACCGCCTGACCGGTGGGCAGCGTGTCCAGCAGTTCATCCACCACAGCGCTGATGCGCGGTGCCAGCGCGTCGATGGCGCGCGGCGTGAACACGGTGCCCACCAGCCGGCGCAGCCGGGTGTGCTCGGGTGGATCACGGAACACCATCCACAGCGACAGGTAGCGCATCACCTCGGCCAGCGTGCTGCGCCGCTCACCTGTCAATTGGGCATAAAACGGCCGCAGCCGGTCAGGCGACATGGCATCTGACAGCACCACCTGCCGCACATCGTCATAGCGCGTCAGCACCCAACTGCGCAGCGCCGGGCTCCAGTGCACCGGGTCGTCGTCTTGCAGCCGGGCATACAGCGGGAACGGGTTGCACCGCGTGGTTGCATCGGTGGGGTCGTAAATCAAGGGGGTCATGGCTGGCAGGCTAATGCAGCCCCGCTGAACAAACAAGCCGGGTTGGGCTGGTAACCTGCCCCCGCCATCCGTGCCCAGCCCCGCACCGCCTGCCCCGCCATGCAAACCCTTGACGACACCAGCGTGCTGATCCCCGACGTGTTTGACGGCCATGCGCGGGCCCTGCCCGACAAGGACGCGGTGGTGTGCGGCCCGGTGCGCCGCAACTGGCATGACTTCAACGCCAACATCAACCGGGTGGCAAATGCACTGATCGCCCTGGGCATCGGCCCTGGCCAGCAAGTGGCGGTGTTGATGGGCAATGCGGTGGAGATGCTTGAAGTGGTGTTCGGCATCGTCAAAGCCGGTGCTTGCGTGGTGCCGCTGTCGGGCCTGCTCACCGGTGAGCAACTGGCCACGCTGGTGGATGACAGCAGCAGCGTGATGCTGTTTGCCACGGCTGATTTTGCCGACCGGCTGGGCGATCACCGGGCGCGCTGCGCCCAACTGCGGCCCGACGGCTGCATCGCGGTGTTTCACCACACGCCGGGCTGGGTGGCGTTTGATGCCTTCATCGGCGGCGCCGGCAGCCAGGCGCCGCTGGCCCGTTGCCACGCCGCGCTGGCGTTCAACATCATTTACAGCTCGGGCACCACCGGCCTGCCCAAAGGCATTGTGCAAAGCCACCGGGCGCGCAGCCACTGGGCCTTTTTTACCGCTGTCGAGCTGGGTTTCAGTGAGACCAGCCGGGCCCTGACCACCACCGCGCTGTATTCCAACGGCACCTGGCTGGTGATGCTGCCGGCGCTGTTTGTGGGCGGCACCTGCGTGGTGCTGCCGGCGTTTGAGCCGGGTGCGTTCCTGGCCGCGGTGCAGCGTGAGCGCATCAGCCACACCTTCATGGTGCCGCCGCAGTTCCAGGCGGTGCTGGCGCATCCGGCGTTTGACGCGACCGACACCGCGTCCCTGCAAAGCCTGCTGTGCGCCGGCTCACCGCTGCGGCGCGACACCAAGCGCGAGGTGTTGCAGCGCTTTGGCAACAAGCTGACCGAGCTGTACGGTTTTTCTGAAGGCTTTGGCGCGATGCTCAAACCGCACCAGCATGCCGAGCGCTTTGACAGCGTGGGCCGGCCGGTGATCGGCTTTGAGGTCTGCATCCTCGACGACGCCGGCAACGTGTTGCCGCCGGGTGAAGTGGGTGAGATCGCCGGCTACGGCGCCGGGCTGATGACCGCCTACCACCGGGCGCCTGAGGCCACCGCCGCGCTGGTCTGGCGTGATGCGCGGGGCCGCAGCTTCATCCGGTCGGGCGATCTGGGCAAGCTGGATGCGCAGGGCTTCATCACGCTGGTAGACCGCAAGAAAGACATGATCATCTCGGGCGGCTTCAATGTGTTCCCCACCGACATCGAGGCCATCGTCGCCACCCATCCCGACGTGCTGGACGTCACCGTGATCGGCATCCCGCATGACAAATGGGGTGAGTCAGCGCTGGCGCTGGTGATCTTGCAGCCGGGCGCTGACATCGACGCAGCGGCGCTGATGGCCTGGGCCAATGCCCGGCTGGCGCGCCACCAGCGGCTGGCAGCGCTGGCGTTTTGCGATGATTTCCCACGCAACGCGCTGGGCAAGGTGCTCAAGCGCGTGCTGCGTCAGCCGTACTGGGCAGCGGCCGGGCGCACGCTGTGAGCCGGCATCCGGCCTGCGGGGGGGTGCGTCATTTCGTCAACACCCTTTGCGGCTTACCCGGTGGTCAGCCCGCAGCAAGTGAGCTAGCGTGGCCGGCCCCTCGGCCTTGCCCGCCGCCCCACCTGGCCTGGTGTTGCCGGCCCCTGCCGCAGGAGACCCGCTACGTGCCCAGCCGACTTGCCATGCCAACCCCGCCGCCGCCCAGCCGGCGCGCCGACAACCCCGGCGCACTGCCGCTGACCGACCGGCGCAACCGGGTGATGTGGCTGAACAACGACCGCGTGTTCTATGCCGGCCTGCTGGGCGACGTGACGCTGCGCACCATGGGCGGCTGGCTGGTTTACGTCTCGCTGGGCGCGCCGATCCGGGTGGCGGTGGGTGATGTGGCCAGCGGCGGCGCGCCCGCCGGGGCCGGCTGGCAGACCACCGACCTGGCCGTGGTGCCGCCCTACACCCCGCACCGCGTGGCCTGCGATGAGCGGCTGATCTGCGCCGTCACCATCGAGCCCGAAACCGTGGCCGACGCCGCGCTGCCCGATTTCATGCGCGGCCGGGCCGGTGCCGTGCCGGCCGACAGGCCGGGCGCGTTGGCCACCGTGCAGCGGGTGCGCGCCGCCCACGCCTGGCTGCTCAGCCAGGGCCGGCAGATCGAGCTGCAAACGGCCAGCTTCGACGCCTGTATTTTTGGCCAGCCGCTGGCACCGCGCCGGCTGGATGCGCGCATCGCCCGGGTGCTGGACGACATCTGCAATGACCCGTCGCGCGCCATCACAGCGCAAGACTGCGCGGCGGCGGCGGGGCTGTCGTTCTCGCGCTTCTTGCACCTGTTCAAGGCCGAGGTGGGCACGCCGTTTCGCAGCCTGCGCACCTGGAAGCGGGCGCGCAGCCTGCTGCACCATGTCACACGCGGTACCAACCTGGTGCATGTGGCGCTGGACACCGGCTACCCCGACTCCACCCACTTCAGCCACTCCATCCGCCAGGTCTATGGCCTGAAGCCGCGTGATCTGTTTGCCGGCTCACGCGCGCTCACGGTGCTGGGCGACAGCCCGGCGGCCCGGGCCGCCGCCCGCGCCGACCACTGGCGCTGAGGCGCAGCGCTGTTGAGCACATCACCATGAGCAACCGACCCGCCAAACCCCGTCCGGGCCGCCCGCTGGCCGCCAGCCCGGTGGCCGACGTGCGGGGCGGCGTTCGCCTGGCGGTGGACGGCACCCGCCACATCACCGGCCTGGTCGAGGCGCTGCACGGCCAGATCCAGCGGGTGGCATTGCCGCTGCGGCGCCGGCCTGCTGCAACCCCGCCGCAAGCCGCCACGGCCAATGACAGCGACGGCCTGCCACGCAGCCGGGGCTTGACCAGCCTGGTCTACCGCAGCATCCAGGGCACGACCCGGCTGGTGGGCGCCGGGCTGGACAGCTTGCTGGCGCCGTTTGACGCCGCGCTCGCCAACACCCAGCCCGCGCCGCGCCGTGATGCGCTGGTGGCCGCGTTGAACGGCGTGCTGGGTGACCATTTGCAGCGCAGCGGCAACCCGCTGGCCATCCCGATGCAACTGCGCCAGGGCGGGGCGCCGCTGCACGTCAGCGTGCTCAAGCCGGCCGCACCCCGCCGCGTGCTGCTGCTGGTGCACGGCCTGTGCATGAGCGATCTGGGCTGGTGCCGCAACGGCCATGACCACGGCCAGCGGCTGGCCACCGCGCTGGGCGCGGCACCCGTCTACGCCTGGTACAACAGCGGCCAGCACATCGATGTCAATGGCCTGGCGCTGGCCAACCTGCTGCAGCGGCTGGTGCAAGACGGGCCGACGCCGCTGGACGAGCTGATGATCATCGGCCACAGCATGGGCGGCCTGGTGGCACGCAGCGCCGTCCACCAGGCCACGGTAGCCGGCCATACCTGGCCGCAGCGGCTGACAAAACTGGTCTTTCTCGGCACACCCCACCACGGCGCGCCACTAGAGCGGGCCGGCAACTGGCTGCACCAGATGATGGATTGCAGCCCGTATGTGGCGCCGTTCACCCGGCTTACCGGGCTGCGCAGCGCCGGCATCACTGACCTGCGCCACGGCAATCTGCTGGCGGTTGACTGGCAAGGCGCCAGCCGCTTTGACCACCGCGACCGGCGCACGCCGGTGCCGCTGCCCAAAGGCGTGGCCTGTTATGCCATCGCCGGCACGGTGCGCCCGGTGGGCACTGAGGCCAGCGCCAGCGCGCGGCTGCAGAATGGCCTGGTGGGTGACGGTTTGGTGGGTGACGGCCTGGTGCTGATCGACAGCGCGCTGGGCCGCCACAAGCGCTCAGCGCTGACCCTGGGGCTGGCCAAATCGCACACCTGGGTGGCAACGGGGGTGAACCACCTGCAGCTGCTCAGTGACGCAGCGGTGTACCGGCGTTTGCAGGGCTGGCTGGCGCCGTGAGTGGGCGGCTGCCGCAGCGGCGGCGCCCGGCGTGACAGCCGCCGCGCCGCGCCGCCGCCACAATTGGCGCATGGCCAACCCCACCGCACCCGACAGCCCCACCCCCGATATCGCCACCCCCGATATCCCCATCCCCGATATCCCCACCACCGATGGCCGGCCCGACGAGGCCCTGCCACTTGCGCCGCGCGAGCCACCCTATGCGCTGCTGTACCCCTGCGGCGGGCCGCCCGCGCCCGGCACGGTGCAAGCGGTGGCGCCCGGCGTGCTGTGGCTGCGCATGCCGCTGCCGTTTTCGCTGAACCACATCAACCTGTGGGCGGTGGCCGATGAAGACGCGCAAGGCCCCGGCTGGGCCATCGTGGACACCGGCGTCAAGACGCCCGAGGTGCTGGCCGCCTGGCGTGCGCTCACGGCGGCCGACGGCCCGCTGGCCGCCACACCGCAAGGCGCGCGCATCACCCGCATTTTTTGCACCCACATGCACCCTGACCACGTGGGCATGGCCGGCTGGCTGACGCGCAAGTTCCAGTGCCGGCTGTGGATGACGCGGCTGGAATACCTGACCTGCCGCACCCTGGTGGCCGACACCGGCCGCGACGCACCTGACGACGCCATCCGCTTTTACCAGCAGGCCGGCTGGCCGGACGACGCGCTGGATGTCTACCGGGCGCGTTTTGGCGGCTACAGCAAGTACATGCACGCACTGCCTGACAGCTTTCGCCGGCTCAGCGACGGTGAGCAAATCACCATCGGTGCCCACAGCTGGCGCGTGATCGTCGGCCGGGGCCATTCACCCGAGCATGCCTGTCTGGTGTGCGACGGCTTGGGCGTGATGATCTCGGGCGACCAGGTGCTGCCGCGCATCTCGTCCAACGTCAGCGTGTTTCCCACCGAGCCCGATGCCGACCCGCTGGGCGACTGGATTGCCTCCATCGCCCACTTGCGCGCCAGCCTGAGTGATGCACTCTTGGTGCTGCCGTCGCACGGTGAGCCGTTCCGTGGCCTGCACGCCCGGCTCAACCGGCTGGCCAACGGCCACGCCAATGGCCTGACGCGCCTGCGCCGCAGCCTGGCCGACAGCCCGAAGCGCGCCATCGACGTGTTTGGCGCGCT
>JANMKO010000250.1:0-1527 GCA_031372085.1 Betaproteobacteria bacterium | reverse complement strand
GAAGACGCCCAGCGGCTTGTCCCGGGCGGCGTCAGGCCCGGCCATCGTCTGCCCCCCGGCGGCGCCACATCGGATCTCTCGCTGGCAACACGGTTGGCGCCTTCCGCAGGGTGCACCCGGCCGCTGGCGCGACGGCGTGCTTTGGCGGGCACGGGTTGGGCCACCGGGTGGCGCACGCTATCCAGATTGGCCCACAAGATCAAGGGTCGGGGCAGCGCGCCACCCGATACCCGGGGGCGCGGCGCGGCAGCGCATCGGTCGGCAGCGCCAGGCCGATGGCCGGCGTCAGGCGCCGGTGGTCGCTGACAGGTGCCGGGATTCGACCCGGCGGCCGCCTCCCTTTCTTTTTGGCGAAAAAGAACGGAAGCAAAGAAAAGCGCTTGCAAACAGTTTCTATGTCATGCCGCTCGACTGCGATGGGCACCACGCAGTACGGACTCGCCCGCCCGGCGGGCTCAGACGGGGGGCGACTTTTTACCGGGGTGCCAGCCTCCGCCTTCTTCTCGGCAACGCCGTCTGCTCTTTTGCCGGGCGGCGGTGGAGACTGGCAGGTTGCCGCCGCGTCGTGCCTGGCTCCCTTGCCCGCACGCAGGTTGGGGCGAAACGGGGGTTTCCAGCGGCAGGCCGCTGGCCCGCTGAGCGGTTCCGGCTTGCAAGCCGGAACGCGCCCCGCAAGGGAGGGCGTCCGACCACGGTGCTGCCCATCGGCTGCCAAACGTCGGCTTGAGCTGACGCCCGTCCTCATGTAGCCTTCGCTACATCAATTTGACGGGGGGGGTTTGACATGGCCGATGCGGCAAGCAGTGGCAAATCAGGCAAGGTGGTGATCCGCAACATCGGCTTGCTGCTGTCGGGTGACATCGACCAGCCCCTGCTCGACGCCGACACCGTGCTGGTGCTGGACGGCATCATCACGGCGGTGGGCCGCGAGCAAGACCTCGACACCAGCCAGCCCACCACCCTGATCGACGCCAACGGCTGCTGCCTGGCCCCGGGCCTGATCGACAGCCATGTGCACCCGGTGTTTGGTGACTGGACACCGCGCCAGAACCAGCTCGGCTGGATCGAGTCCAGCCTGCACGGCGGGGTTACCACGATGGTCTCGGCCGGTGAGGTGCACCTGCCCGGCCGGCCGAAGGACATCGTCGGCCTGAAAGCCCTGGCCATCACCGCCCAGCGGGCGTTTGACAACTTCCGCCCCGGTGGCGTCAAGGTGCTGGCCGGCGCGCCCATCCTCGAACAAGGCATGGTCGAAAGCGACTTTGCCGAGCTGGCCGCCGCCGGTGTCGGCCTGCTGGGCGAGGTGGGCCTGGGCAGCGTCAAGGCCGGCTACGAAGCCCGGCAGATGGTGGCCTGGGCGCGCCGATACGGCCTGCAGAGCACCATCCACACCGGCGGGCCCAGCATCCCCGGCTCGGGCCTGATCGACAAAGATGTGGTGCTGGAGGCCGATGCCGACGTGATCGGCCACATCAACGGCGGCCACACCGCCCTGCCCGAGGCCGATGTGTGCACGCTGTGCGAGAA
>JANMKO010000229.1:0-1516 GCA_031372085.1 Betaproteobacteria bacterium | reverse complement strand
TTTTCAAGATTGGCGCGCACCGCCTCCAGCTGGTGCGGCGCGCCCATCAGCGCCACTTGCTCATCGGATTCGGCCCGCAGCAGCGCGGCCGCACTGTCGTCCAACGTGCGGCTGGCCAGGTTCATCAGGCGCTTGGCGGCGCGCAGCGCACTCGGGCTGCGCTGGGCCATGGCCTGCGCCATGGCCCGCGCGTCGGCCAGCGGATCGGCGCACACCCGTGTCGCCAGGCCCAGCAGCACGGCCTCATCACCGCGCACCACCCGGCCGCTGTACGTCAGCTCACGCGCGTGGTCGTCGCGCACCAGGCCGCGCAGCAGCGCCACGCCGGCCATGTCGGGCACCAGGCCCCATTTGATTTCCATCACGCTCATCTGCGTGTCGGCGGTGACGAGCCGGATGTCGGCGCCCAGCGCCAGTTGCAGGCCGCCGCCAAACGCCACACCCTGCACGGCGGCGATCACCGGCACCGGCAGCTCACGCCAGCCCAGGCCCAGAAACTGCGCCGAATTGGCAATGCCGTGGGTGCGCGGCCGCAAATCCCGCAGGCCGCCCGGCTCACCGGCGTCGATCCTGGCCATGCGGCCCATGTCGAGCCCGGCGCAAAACGCCTTGCCTTCGCCGTGCAGCACCACCGCCCGCAAGCCGGCCTCGGTCTTGAGCCGGTTGATGGCCGCCGCCAGCGCATCGAACATCGCCAGATCCAGCGCGTTCATCTTGTCGGCCCGCACCAGGCAGACATCGGCCACGCCGTGAGGGTCGATCTGGATGCGGACGCGGTCTGGCATGGCGGTTTCTGGCGGTGATGGGCTTGCGGTTGATTCTGGCAGCCGGCCCAACGCCGGCCTGTCGCCAAGGCGTAGGGGCGGTGGGGCCGCTTGCGCCCAAAAACACAAAAGCCGCACCCGAAAGGCGCGGCTTTGGTTTGACGACCGCCTGGATGCGTCAGGCAGCTGTCTTGCGGCGCCGCAGCGCCGTGGGCGCAAAGGCGGCAAACAGGCCCAGGCCGACCAGGGCGTAAGAGGTGGGCTCGGGCACGGTGCATTGCCCCGTGCCGACGCCGATGCAGACATTGCCGATCAGCGCATTCAGCGACAAGGCGCCCAGGCCGGCAAAGTTACGCTCGAAATCAAGATCAGCGCCCAGACTGATCGTGGTGACCCCGTCAAGCAAGCCGACAAAATCAAAACTGCCGAGCAAAAAACTGTCAAGCTGGTTGGCTGCCACGGTAGCGTCGTCGGCAATCGCAAACGCCATCATGCCAATATTGCCCGGCAAAAGCGTGTCAAAGACAAACGATGGCGGAAACCCGTAGGCCCCGCCCAGTTGCGCGACGGTGGCGCCAGCATTTCCCGCCGAAATATTGAGCACGGCCGAGCTGTAGAGGACATTGATGTCGTAGGCCGAAAGTATATCGGCCCCCAAACCGCTGATACTGACATCAATGGTGACTGTATCGCCCACATTGATATGCTGCGACGACGCCACAAAGCTCACCACCGGGTTGGCCATGGCCGCG
>JANMKO010000211.1:0-3492 GCA_031372085.1 Betaproteobacteria bacterium | reverse complement strand
GTGCAGGCGGCGGCGATCAGCCCGCCGGTGCAGCTCTCGGCGGTGGCCAGGTGCCAGCCGCGGGCGCGCAGCGCAGCCCCCAACAAGGCCACGTCGGCGGTGACCAGGGCGTTCAACAGTGCGGACGGTGTCATGCCATTCCCCTTTGCCACAGCGCGATCACCAGCAAGGTGCACAGCGCGGCGACCAGATCATCGACCAGAATGCCCCAGCCCTGGCGCCAGCCGATGGCCTGGCCCGGTTGCAGCTTGTAGCGCCGGTCGGCCCAGCCCACCGGGCCGGGTTTGACGGCATCAAAAAAGCGGAACAGCGCAAACGCCGCCGCTTGCACACCCAGCCCGGCTGGCATCACCAGCCACAGGATCAGCCAGAACGCCAGCACCTCGTCCCAGACGATGGCGCCCGGGTCGGCCTGGCCCAGGTGCTGGGCGCAGCGGGTGCAGGCCCACCAGCCCAACGGCAGTGCGGCGGCCATCAGCCCCGCCCATTGCGCCGGGCTGAGCCAGGCGTCGGCTACCAGAAAAGCCGCCCAGGCCCAGAGTGTGCCCACGGTGCCCGGGGCGCGCGGTGACAGGCCGCTGCCAAAGCCCAGCGCGACCCAGCGCGCGGGGTGGCCCAGCATGAACCGGGCCGAGGCGCGGCGGGGGGGCTGTGGCGGGCTCATGCACCCTCTCTTGTCGGGCGCGTTCCGGCTTGCAAGCGGGAACCGCTCAAACCCCCGGTTGGCCCCCGACCCGCTTGCGCCAGCGGAGGAAGCGGCCACCCGCCACCGTCCACGCCCAATCCCAATCCCAATCCCAATCCCAATCCCAATCCCGGGAGCGGGAGCAGCCCGCCACCGCCCACCCCCACTCCCGCACGCGGGAGCAGCCCGCCACCGTCCACTCCCACTCCCGCACGCGGGAGAGGGTGGGGGCGACGGTGCTGGCCGGCGCAGCGCATGTGCCGTCAATCCGCCGCACTGAAATGGTCGAACCCGCGCAACGCCACGTCCACCGCCGCGCCCGCCCCGTCCACCAGCCGCAAACCCGCAGCGGCCTCGATGCGGCCGATGCAGCGCACCGCCACCCGGGCCGCCGCCGAGGCTGCCAGCACCCGCGCCCGGGCCGCGGCCGGCGCGGTGAACAGCAACTCGTAATCATCGCCGCCAGCCAGCGCACAGTCCCGCTGCAGCGCCAGTGGCTGCCCGGCCAGCACCGGGCTGATCGGCAGCCGGTCCACGTCGATCACCGCGCCCACGCCCGAGCGCGCCAGCACATGGCGCAGATCACCCACCAGGCCGTCGCTGATGTCGATGGCCGCCGTGGCCAGGCCGCGCAGCGCCAGGCCCAGCGCCACCCGGGGCTGGGGCAGCTCCATCGCCCGGCGCACCCGCTCAAACTGGTCACCCGGCAGGGCCAGGTGGCCGCGAAACACGTCCAGCGCCAGCCGGGCATCGCCCAGCCCGCCGCTGCGCGCATGGCTGACCCACAGCCCGTCACCGGGCCGGGCGCCGTCGCGCCGCAGCGCCTGGCCGGGCGGCACCTCGCCGATCACGGTGATGCACAGGTTGAGCGGGCCGGCGGTGGTGTCGCCGCCCACCAGCTCGATGCCGTGCGCATCACCCAGCGCAAACAGGCCACGCGCCAGACCGGCCAGAAACACCTCGTCCACCCGGGGCAGGGCCAGCGCCAACGTGTAGGCCACCGGCTTGGCGCCACAGGCCGCCAGATCGCTCAAATTGACAGCCAGCGCCTTGTGGCCCAGCCGGTCGGGCAGCACGGTGGGCAAAAAATGTCGGCCCTCCACCAGCATGTCGCACGACACCGCCCACTGCATGCCGGCGCTGGGTTGCAGCAGCGCGCAATCGTCACCGATGCCCAGCACCGCTGGCTGGGCGCTGCCCGGGGCCGGCCGGGTGAAGTATTTGCGGATGAGGTCAAACTCGCCAATCGACATGGGGGGCGATTGTCAGCCCGGCGCTGGTCTGGGCGCTGGCCCAGGTGCTGATGCGGACGCTGGTGTGGGCGCTGGTCTGGGCGCTGTTGCGGACGCTGGTCTGGGCCAGACCCCCAGCGCCGCCAGCGCCGCCAGCGCGCCGGCCCGCCGCGCCACCGATACCGGCTGCGGGCAGCGCCGGCCGCTGCCGCCCCGCCTGATCGCCCGCGCTGCGCCAAAGGCGCCTCAGGGTGGCTGATCGCGCAGCAGATTGGCCAGCTCCACGGCCGAGCGCACGGCCATCTTGTCAAACAGCCGGGCGCGGTGCACCTCCACCGTGCGCACGCTGATATCCAGCTCGTCGGCGATCAGTTTGTTGGCCAGGCCGGCGATCACCCGGGCCATCACCTCGCGCTCACGCTCGGTCAGCTCGGCCAGTGACCGGGCCCGCGCCTGTTGCTGGCGCCGGGCCACGATGGCCTGGCCGCTGAGCGCGAGGGCCTGAACCACCCGATCCACCAGCGCGTTGTCGGAGAACGGCTTCTCGACAAAATCAAACGCGCCACGCTTGACGGCCGACACCGCCGTGGCCACGTCGCCGTGGCCGGTGAGAAAGATCACCGGCAGCGCACCCGTCAGGCCGCGCTCAACCAGCCGGTCAAACAGCACCAGCCCGCTGGTGCCGGGCATGCGCACGTCCAGCAGCAGGCACGACGGTGCGCTGGGCCAGCCGCTGGCCAGATCACGCGTGGCCAGATGGGCCTCAAAGGCCTCGGCATGCGCAAACCCCTCAGACAGCAGCCGGCGTGAGCGCAGCAACCAGGCCAGCGCATCGCGCACCACCGCCTCGTCATCAACCAGATAGACCATCGGAATGCCCAGCGGCGGCGTTGCATGGCTTGGGCTTGGCGTCATGCGCTGAAGTATCGGACAAGGCCGGCGGCTGGCGCCAGCCCGGCCTGGTCAAACGCCCGGCCTTGCGGGGTGCGTTTCAAGTGGCGAGCCGGAACGGCTTGACGGGCGAGGCGCGTGCGGGCCGCGTGCCGCAAGCCACGGGCGGTTCGAAACCCTCGTTTTTCACCCAAACCTAACACTTGTTCCAGGCGAGGCCCAGCGGCAAGCCACCAGGCCCGGACCACAGGGACCGTGTGCATTTTTTGTGGACCAAGCGTGGGCGTGGCTTCTTGCCGTCTCAGCCAGCCTTGGTCGACATACTCCTGTCTGCGGATAAGCAGCGGTTAGACAAGGCGTGCGAGTTTGTGAGTTGCGGCCGTGACGGCCTTACCTTTGTCCATGCGGGCGCACATTCGGCGGTAGCAGGTGTGCCAAGGGCAGATCGCCTTGATCGCGCAGTGCCTTTGTGGCCAATTTGAGGGCCTGGGTGGCGCGATTGGCGTTGTGCTGGCTGACCTTGCCGAGCACCCTGCCGGTTGGGCTGCTTCTGGCCGTGCAGCGTGTCCGCGGAACTCGTCCCAGCAACGGTGCAGCGCGGTGCTGACAATGGCTTCGCTGCGCAAACGGTCCAGGTCGAGCACCGGGCCCTTGGCCGCTATCGCGGACAGATTGGCGCCAGTG
>JANMKO010000164.1:0-2619 GCA_031372085.1 Betaproteobacteria bacterium | reverse complement strand
CAGGCCGGCCTGCTGTACGCCCTGGCCGACCAGGCGCTGTACCGCGCCAAGCAGGCCGGGCGCAACCAGGTGTCGGGGGTCGGGCCGCGTTGATTTTGCGGGCGCCGGCCCAGGCCACGGCCGTTTTGCCGCGCAGCCATCCCGGCCCCCGGCCGCGCCCGCCACAACGGGTATGCTTTTGGGCTGGCCCGGCGCGCCGCCCCGTGCGCACCGATGCCGCCAAAATCTGGAGCCCCCCCGCCATGACCCGAGTGTTCAATTTCAGCGCCGGCCCGGCCGTGCTGCCCGAATCCGTGCTGCGGCAAGCCGCCGACGAGATGCTCGACTGGCACGGCAGCGGCATGTCGGTGATGGATTTGAGCCACCGTGGCAAAGAGTTCATCGGCATCCACGCCGAGGCCGAGGCGCTGCTGCGAGAGTTGATGGCCATCCCCGCTAACTACAAGGTGCTGTTCATGCAGGGCGGGGCGATTGGTGAGAACGCCATCGTGCCGCTCAACTTGCTGGGCGGCAAAACCAGCGCCGACTACATCAACACCGGCGAGTGGTCGAAAAAATCGATGAAAGAAGCCCAGCGCTACTGCCAGGTGCATGAGGCCGCCAGCGCCGCCGCCAGCGGCTTCACCCGCGTGCCGGCGCGTGACAGCTGGCAACTCGACCCCGATGCCGGCTATGTGCACATCTGCTCAAACGAGACCATCGGCGGGGTCGAATACCACCACACGCCCGACGTGGGTGGTGTGCCGCTGGTGGCCGACATGTCCAGCAACATCCTGTCGCGCCCGGTGGACGTGGCCCGCTACGGCCTGATCTACGGGGGTGCGCAAAAAAACATCGGCCCGGCCGGGCTCACCCTCGTCATCGTGCGCGACGACCTGCTGGGCCGCGCCCACCCGCTGTGCCCGTCGGCCTTCAACTACCAAGAGCAGGCCGCCAACGACTCGATGCTCAACACCCCGCCCACCTACGCCATCTACATCGCCGGGCTGGTGTTTCACTGGATCAAGGCGCGCGGCGGGCTGGCCGCCATGGCCCAGCACAACCAGGCCAAGGCCGCGCTGCTGTATGACCATCTTGACCAGAGTGCGTTTTTCAGCAACCCGGTCAACCGCGCTGACCGGTCATTGATGAACGTGCCGTTCAAGCTGCGCGATGAAACCCTGGACGAGTTGTTCTTGAAGGGCGCGGCGGCGCGCGGCATGGTGCAGCTCAAAGGCCACCGGGCGGTGGGCGGCATGCGGGCGTCGATCTACAACGCGATGCCGCTGGCAGGCGTGCAAGCGCTGGTGGCATACCTCAAAGAGTTTGAGGCCCAGCATGGCTGAGCACCGGCCAGCACGGGCGGGCACGCGGCTGGGTGTGCTGGTGATGAACCAGATTGCTGCCAGCGGCCTGTGCCGGCTGCCGGCCGAGACGTACCACGTGGGCAAAGACGTGGCCGACCCGGCCGCCATCCTGCTGCGCTCGGCCGATTTGCACGGCTTTGCCATCCCCGCCAGCGTGCGCGCCATCGGCCGGGCCGGTGCCGGCACCAACAACGTGCCGGTGGAGCTGATGAGCCAGCGCGGCGTGCCGGTGTTCAACGCGCCCGGCGCCAATGCCAATGCCGTCAAAGAGCTGGTGCTGGCCGGCATGCTGCTGGCGGCGCGCCAGATTGCCCCGGCGCTGCGCTTTGTGGCGGCGCTGGATGTGCACGCGCCCGGCCTGGAGCAGCGCATCGAGCACGGCAAAAAAGCCTTTGCCGGTTACGAGCTGGCGGGCCAGACGCTGGGCGTCATCGGGCTGGGCAAGATCGGCTGCCTGGTGGCCGACGCCGCCATCAAGCTGGGCATGCAGGTGCTGGGCTTTGACCCCGAGATCACCGTGGACGCCGCCTGGAGCCTGCCGTCCCAGGTGCGGCGCGCTGCCAGCGTGAACGACGTGCTCAAGCAATCGCAGTTTGTCAGCCTGCACGTGCCGCTGGTCGACGCCACGCGCCACCTGGTCAACGCCGCCAACATCGGCCTGATGCGGCCCGGCGCGGTGCTGCTGAACTTCAGCCGCGAGGGCGTGGTGAGCGACAGCGCGGTACTCGACTCGTTCGAGGCCGGCCACCTGGGCCAGTATGTCGGTGATTTCCCCGGCGCGGTGCTGCACGGCCACCCGCAGGTGGTGGCGCTGCCGCACCTGGGCGCGTCCACCCGCGAGGCCGAAGAAAACTGCGCGGTGATGGTGGTCGATCAATTGCGCGACTACCTGGAGCACGGCAATGTGGCCAATGCGGTGAACTTTCCGCCCGTCAGCATGCCGCGTGAGTCGGCCTTTCGCGTGGCCATCGCCAATGCCAACGTGCCCAATATGCTGGGCCAGATATCGACCGCCATGGCGCAAGCCGGGTTGAACATCCACAACATGGTGAACAAATCGCGCGGCGGCATGGCCTACACGCTGGTCGATGTGGACAGCCCCGTCACGCCCGAGGTGCAGGCCGGCATCGCCGCCATCCACGGCGTGCTGGCAGTGCGCTACCTGCCGGCGGGTTGAGGGCGGGCCTGCCCACGCAGCGCGTGGCACTTTTACCGCGCGGCGAGGGGTTCTTTGGCGGTTGAAAGCGACCCGGCCACGGGCTGCAAACGTCCG
>JANMKO010000137.1:0-3180 GCA_031372085.1 Betaproteobacteria bacterium | reverse complement strand
GGCGGCGTGGGTGGCTGGGTGGGTGGCTGCGTGGGTGGCTGCGTGGGTGGCAGGATGGGTGGCGGCGTGGGCACCGGCCGCCAGCAGCGCCGCCGCACCGGGCGGGCTGGCCGCAGCGGGTGCGGGGGGCGCAGATGGCGCAGGGGCGGCATGGGCAGCATCGGCGGCGTCGGGCTTTTCAGGCGACAGTCCCTGCGCAGCCAGCTGCAGATCACGCAGGCTCACCGCCAGCGTGCGGCCGTAGCGCAGCAGCACGCGCTGCAAAAACGCCGCCCGGTGGTGCGCCGGCACGGCGCGCGAATCCACCACCTCGTTGGCGCAGCAGGCGGTCTGGCGCAGCATGTCGTCGTCGGTGTCGGCATGGTGCACCGCAGCGGCCAGCGGCAGCCGGCGGATCATCAGCAGCACGTTGTCGTCGAGCCCCCAGTGGCGGCCCACCGCCGTGCCCAGCGCGTCGATGTCCACGCCCAGCACGGCAAATGAGGCGCCCTCCTCGCTCATGCCCGGGTCTTCGGGCTCACCGGCGCGGGCCGGGGGTGCGGCCAGCATCAGCCGCCGGATTTGCGCCGCCTCTTCCGGAAAGTGGTATTGCACCGCCAGCCGGCCCAGGTTTTGCAGCATGGCCAGCAGGTACACCAACTCGGCGTCATAGCCGGCCGGGCGCAGCCACTGCGCCACCTTGCCGGCCAGCCGCACCCGGTCCAGCAGGTCGGCCAGATCCGTGGCATGGGCCTCACCCAGCGGGCCAGGCCAGGGGCGCAGGGCCTGCGCCGCGCGGCGCACGCCGTCCAGGCCCAGCATCGCAATGGCCCGGCGCACCGTGAGGATCGGGCCGCTGCCCGCGCCCATCGCACCGCGCATCGTCGGCCCGTTCACGCTGCGCAGCAGCTCGAAGGCCAGGCCCACATCCTGCAGCACGGTCTCGGCCAGCTCGGCATTGCGCTCACGCTCCATCGACGCCAGGCGGGCAGCCCGCGCCGCGCCGCCCGGCATCGCCGGCAGCAGGCCCGCAGTGCGCATGCGGTCCAGCAGCAGCAGGATCGGCCCACCGCCGGGCTGGCCTTCGGTCTTGAGCCAGCCGGCCAGCGCGCGCTCAAAGGTGCGGGCATTGCGGTAGCGCTGGCGCTCTTGCCGGTCGGTGGACCGGTTGACGATGGCGCGCAGCGCCTCGGGGATCGGCAGTGCGCCGGTCCAGGGCAGGCGCACGATGTCGCGGCCCAGCGGCGGCATGCGGTCGATCACCAGCGACACATCGGCCACGTCGAGTGCCGGTGTGCCGGCCAGCGCGTGGTGCAGCACCAGGCCAAAGGCCAGCACGTCGCGCTCGGCGGCCTTGCGCTGGGCTTGCAGGCCGGTGCCATCGTTGGCCGGCGGCAGCGCCACACCCAGGCCCATCAGCCGGCAATCGCCGGTCTCCGTCAAAACCAGGTGGGCGGTTTGCAGATCGTGGTGCACCAGGCCGGCCTCGTGGGCAAAGGCCAGGCCTTGCAGCACCTGCAGCGCCCACGGCACCAGCTCGGCCGGGGCCAGACCTTTCCGGCCCAGCTTCTCGGCCAGCGTCACGCTGTTGCCGCGGTCGTAGGCGATGTAGGGCCAGCGCTCATGCTCACCCACCTCGACCACGTGGGCCAGGCCGGGGTGGTCGATGCGCGAGGCTTTGCGGGCGTTGTCCAGCCAGCGCTGCAGGGCCGCCGCATCGGCCGGCTGGCTGCGCGGCAGGGCCAGCACCAGCTCTTGGCCGACGCGCGGGTCGGCCACCAGCCACAGCATGCATCGGTTGCTTTTTCCCAACAGCCGCAGCAACTGAAAGCGGCCCAGGTGGCGCACGGCATTGGCGGCAGTGGGTGAGGCAGGGCGGGGGGGCGTCGGTATGGCCATGGCACGGCTCTCGGTGTGTGCGCCGATTGGACCGAAGCCGCGCGCCGGCAAAGCGCCGATCAAGGCCCGCTTGGCAGCGCAGTTTGCGCACCTGGCAAGGCTGGCCCGGCCGCTGCGCGTGGCACGCGGCACAGGGCTTTGTGCAAA
The DNA here is from genome assembly GCA_031372085.1 of Betaproteobacteria bacterium. Lineage (GTDB taxonomy): Bacteria > Pseudomonadota > Gammaproteobacteria > Burkholderiales > Burkholderiaceae_C > Pseudaquabacterium. The sequence goes on along the minus strand of JANMKO010000137.1, from coordinate 1,155 downwards.
AATGCTGGTAGCCCGCATCAAGGGCTTTCGCCTGCCAAGGCCCCCCAAGGAACCACGATGAGCAGTGACCTGATCAAGCACACCACCGATGCCACGTTTGAAGCCGACGTGCTGAAATCAGACACCCCCGTGCTGGTGGACTACTGGGCCGAGTGGTGTGGCCCTTGCAAGATGATCGCCCCGATCCTCGATGAAACCGCCAAGGAGTTGGGCGGCCGGCTGCAGATCGCGAAGATGAATGTCGATGAGAACCGCGAGATCCCGGCCAAGTTCGGCATCCGCGGCATTCCCACGCTGATGCTGTTCAAGGGCGGCCAACTGGCCGCCACCAAAGTGGGCGCGCTGTCCAAGGCGCAATTGGCCGCCTTCATTGAACCGCACCTATAATCTGTTTGTTGTGAAGGTGGCTGCGGCGCAACGCGCGCCGCCTTCAGCCCAGATGCACCGGGCCTGATGCCACCCCGCCTGCCGGCACCCCGGTTCAGCGCGCGGCGCAGGCCCTCCCTCCCCCAGTGTTCTGTTTGTCACCCGGTCGCGGCTGGGTTCCGTTGTCAAAAGCGCTTTCACGGGCGTTTCCATGCGCCGGGCCTGCGGACGCAGGCCACCGTTGTCCGGCCTGTACCCGGGCCATTCGTGGCTGGGCCGGCCTGCCTTGCCGCCCGGCATCGTCCGCCCACTGGCCACGCCGGCTGGCTTGGCACAAATCCCCACCTCCACCCCCCGGTGACCCGCTAAATGCATCTCTCAGAACTGAAGGCGCTCCACGTCTCCGCACTCATCACGATGGGCGAGGCGCTGGAGATCGACAACGTCGCCCGGCTGCGCAAGCAAGAGCTGATGTTCGCCATCATGAAGAAGCGCGCCCGGGCCGGCGAGCAGGTGTTTGGCGACGGCGTGCTGGAGGTGCTGCCCGACGGCTTCGGCTTCTTGCGCTCGATCGAGGCCAGCTACATGGCCTCTACTGACGACATCTACCTGTCGCCCAGCCAGATCCGCCGCTTCAACCTGCACACCGGCGACATGATCGAGGGCGAGGTGCGGGTGCCCAAGGACGGTGAACGCTACTTTGCGCTGGTCAAGGTCGACCGGGTCAACGGCATCACGCCCGAGGAGAGCAAGCACAAGATCATGTTCGAGAACCTGACGCCACTCTTC
>JANMKO010000309.1:0-1556 GCA_031372085.1 Betaproteobacteria bacterium | reverse complement strand
GCTGCCGCCAGCGCCACCAGCAAGCCCCGCCGCTGCCCACCGAGCATGCCGACCTGCTGGCGCTCACCGCCTTCCTGGGCTTGCAGTCCCGAGGATGGCCCGTCGCACCGCCCACCGACGCCCGGCTGGCGCCGCTGCGCGCCCAGGGCCAGGTGCTGTGGGGCCAGCGGCTGGGCCAGCTCAACCTGGCCTGCCTGCACTGCCATGACCAGCGCGCGGGCGCGCGGCTGGGCGGTGCCACCATCCCACAGGGCCACGCCAACGGCTACCCCACCTACCGGCTGGAATGGCAGGGCCTGGGCAGCCTGCAGCGCCGGCTGCGCGGCTGTGTGGTGGGCGTGCGGGCCGAGCCGTTTGCCCCCGATGCGCCCGAGTGGCTGGCGCTGGAGGCGTATCTGGCGCAGCGCGCCGCCGGGCTGCTGGTGGAAACCCCGGCCGTGCGGCCGTGAACTGGCCCCCGGCGGCGCCGCACATCCAAGGCAAGATGGCGCATGGCCGACACCGCTTGCCTCGATTGCCCGCTGCGGCGCCTGCCGCTGTTCATCGACCAGAGCACCTACGAAACCGCGCTGGTGCAATCACTGAAACGGCGTGAGCTGCGCCTGCCCGCCGACACCGCGCTGATCCACGAGGGCCAGACCGATGCCCCGCTGTACACCTTGCTCAGTGGCTGGGCCTTCCGCTACAAGACGCTCAGTGACGGCCGGCGGCAAATACTTAACTTCTTGCTGGCCGGTGACTTCATCGGCGTGCAGCAAAAAATGGGCGACGCGGCCGCGCATGGTGTCGTCACCCTCACCGACGCGGTGCTGTGCGTCTTCCAGCGCGACGCGCTGTGGCAATTGCACCGGCAGTCGCCCAGCATGGGCTTCAACATCACCTGGTTGACGGCGCATGAAGAGTCACTGGTCGATGACACCTTGCTGTCGGTGGGCCGGCGCAGCGCCGAAGAGCGCATCGCCACCTTGCTGATCCTGCTGTTCAAGCGCGCCGCCGCGCTGCAGGCCGATGGCGGCGCGGGCGGCGTGCCGTTCCCGCTGACCCAGCAGCATGTGGCCGACGGCCTGGGGCTGTCGTTGGTGCACACCAACAAAACCCTGCGCCGGCTTGAGCGGCGCGGCCTGCATGCCATCCGCGACGGCCGGCTGTTTTTGCGCGATGCCAAAGCCCTGGCCCGGCTGGCCGACCTGTTCGGCGACGGCCGGCCACCGCAGCGCCCGCTGGTCTGACCCGCGCGCCGGTGGCGCACGCCCGCTGGCCTACGTCATTTGACACACGCCGTCACGGCGTGCCGGCCTACATTGCCGGTCGGGCCAACACGTGCCCGCCCTTTTGCACAACAAGCCCATGCCCACACTTCACCGCAGCGTGGCCCGCCCGCCAGCCAACCGCCGGCCGGCCCACCGATCACCGACGAGGCACCGAAAGATCTGCATGACCACTGCCAAGCCGACGCTTGCCCCCGCCGACTGGGATTTGCTGTACCAGGCCGTGCTGGCCCGGTTGACCGACGCGGTGGCGCCGCAGCCGGCCAGCCGCCGTGACCTGGCAGCCGC
>JANMKO010000308.1:0-2092 GCA_031372085.1 Betaproteobacteria bacterium | reverse complement strand
CCGCCGGGACCGCCGGGCCGGCCGCGCCCGACAGCGCCGGCCTGAGCGCCCGGCTGATGCGCCTGCTGGGCCTGGACGACGCCACCGAGCGGCCCACCGTGGTCGAGCACATCCTGCTGCGCCCGCTGCCCGGTGACCGCTGGCAGCAGGGTGCGCTGATGCTGTCGGCCGCCAGCCCCGACCCGTTTTCACTGCGCTTGACGGTGGTGCTGCCGGCCCAGGCCGGCCGCCTGGCCGACCCGGGCCTGCGCCGCCACATCGCGCAAACCCTGGCCGAAGAAACGCCCGCCCACCTGCTGGCCCGCCTGCTGTGGCTGGACGCGCCCGCGCTGGCCGCCTTCCAGACCCTGCATGCGCGCTGGCTGGCGCTGTGGTGCGCGGCGCAGCGCGCCCGCTTTGGCTGGCTGCCGGCCGCTGTGCCGGCGGCTGTGCCGGCGGCGCCGGCAACAGAATCAGCAAGCGCAGCCGCAACCGCAACCGCAACCGCAGCCGCGTCTGCGCCCGCACCGCTGGCTGCCGCCGCTGCAAACCCGCCGGGGCCTGACCACCAGCTGGCGCTGCGCAGCGCGCGCAACCGGCTGATTGACCTGCTGGGCCTGGGCAACACCTGCCCGCTGACCGACCTGACGGTGGCCGACGGCAGCCCCGGCGGCCCGATCAAGGTGGCCTTCGGCCGCAGCGCGCGCATCGCCATCGACACGTCCGAGATCGGCATGCGCTACACGCTGCGCGGCCCCGGCGGCCGGGCGCTGGCCGATGCCACCGGCGCCGAGCTGGCCGCCATCACCGTGGACGGCGACGGCGGCCGGGTGCTGCTGGACACGCCGGCCATCACCGACGACACGCATTTCAGCGTCCAGGTCAGCAAGCTGCCGGCCGCCGCCGGCCTGCCGCCGCTGCCCGCGCAGCCGCCGCTGCTGCTGACGCAGGGCGCATCGGTCAAGGTCGGGCTCGACATCCAGCTGCTGATCGGCCTGCCCGGCCTGCCGCTGCTGGACGCCACCTTGGCCAACCCGCAGCCGGGCGATGCGCGAGTGGTTGATTTTGGCGCCCGGGTGCGGGTGCAGGTGCATGCCAGTCAAGAGGGCGTGGCCTACGCGCTGGCACTGGACGGCGCGGTGCAGGCCGACAAAGTGGTGGGCAACCTCGGCAGCATCGATCTGCTGTCAGCGCCGCTGGCGGCCGATGTCTCGCTCAGCGTGCAGGCCACCAAGATGTTCACCGGGGGCGGCAGCGGCGGCGGCGGGGGTGGCGGCAGCGGGGGTGGCGGCGGGAGTGGCGGCGGGGGTGGCGGCAACACCGGCGCAGCGCAAGACCAGCAGTGGCTTGCCGCCCGGCTGCGCGTGGCCGTCAAGGCCAACACCGGCCTGCAAGCCCGGCCCCAGCCCGGCGCGGTGATCGACAGCGGCCTGGCCAGCGCCGCGCTGCGCCTGCCTGCCAGCCAGCCCGGCGTGGCCTACCGGCTGTTTGCGCGCCGCGTGCGCGACAGCGAGTGGCAACGCGACGTGCCGGCCGGCAGCGCCACCCCGCTGCTGCGCGCCGGGCCCGCCCCGCGCGATCCGTCCGATCCACCCGATCCACCCGATCTGCCCGGCGTCGGCCTGCCGGTGTGGCCGGATGGCGGGTTGCCCGCCGACGGCTGGCGCACACCCGACGGCTTTGTGGCTGTCGGTGATGCCCCGTTGGCCGGCACGGGCGCCGATCTGGATCTGCCGCTGGGCGCGCCGGTCGATGATGCCGTCTACCTGGTGCAGGCCAGCAAGGCCCACCCGGTGGGTGAGACGGTGATCCACACCGTTGTCGGCCTGGCGACTGCGCTGCTGGTGCTGGTGCGGCCCAGCGCCACGCCGCCGCTGCAACTGGCGCTGGTGCAGGGCCTGGACGCCACCGCGCCGCCTGCGCTGCAAGTGGCCGGCGGCCAGCCCGGCGTCTATTACCACTTCAGCGCCCAGCCCGGCGGCGCGGCCCTGCCGCAGCCGGCCTACCAGCACCAGGCCGATGCGCGCGACGCGGCGCGCAACAAGGGCCTGGGCCAGCTGGCCATCGGCATCGACTTTGCGCTGGCGCGGGGCCGTGATGCGGCCACCGAGCC
>JANMKO010000108.1:0-4829 GCA_031372085.1 Betaproteobacteria bacterium | reverse complement strand
CCGTCCACCAACGACGCTGACGCCATCCGCGACGAGAAGCTCAAGGTGCTGCGCTCGCTCAAACCCTTCACAGCCGAGAGCGTGGCGCGTGACGTGGTGCGCGGCCAGTACAAGGCCGGCACGCTGGACGGCAAACCGGTGCCCGGCTACCTGGATGAGGTCAAGGTGCCGGCCGGCAGCCACTGCGAGACCTTCGTGGCGCTGCGCACCGAGGTGCAAAACTGGCGCTGGGCGGGTGTGCCGTTTTACCTGCGCACCGGTAAACGTTTGGCCGGGCGCCATTCGCAGATCGTGGTCAATTTCCGCGGCGTGCCGCACCCGATCTTCCCCGGCTCGGCACGCGCCAACAAGCTGGTGATCAAGCTGCAACCCGAGGACGGGCTGGAGCTGCACCTGCTGGCCGCCAAGGGCAGCGCCCAGGGTGAGCTGCTGGCGCCGGTGTCGCTGGATCTCGATTTTGACAAGGCCTTCGCCAGTGAGCGCGTCGGCGCTTACGAGCGGCTGCTGATGGACGCCCTTGCCGGCCGGCTGAACCTGTTTGTGCGCAGCGACGAGCAAGAGCAGGCCTGGCGCTGGGTCGAGCCCATCCTGCAAGCCTGGGCCGCTGACCCCAACGGCCCACGCACCTACGCCGCCGGCACCTGGGGGCCCCCGGCCGCCAGCGCGATGGTGGCGCGCGACGGCTGCACCTGGGATGAAGAGCAATGAGTCGGTGCCCAGGTGCTTGACCGCATCCGTGCCTCCATCCCCGCGCTGCCGCCGGCCGAGCGGCGGGTGGCCAAGCTGCTGCTGGCCGACCCACGCAGCTTTGCCACCTTGCCGGTCAGCGAGCTGGCCCATCGGTCCCATGTCAGCAACCCGACGGTGGTGCGGTTTTGCCGCAGCGTGGGTTATGACGGGCTGGCCGACTTCAAACTCAAGCTGGCCGGCACCGTCAATGAGGGCGTGCCGTTTGTGCACCGCTCAGTCGACGAAGACGACAAACCCGGTGACCTGATCGTCAAAGTGATCGACAACGCGGTGGCGGCGATGTTGAAGTACCGCAACAACGCCGCCGGCCATGCGGTTGACCAGGCGATGACCGCACTCACCGAGGCCGGCCGCCAGCACAAGCGCATCGAGTTTTACGGCGTCGGCAACTCGGGCATCGTGGCGCAAGATGCGCAGCACAAGTTCTTTCGCCTCGGCGTCAACGCGGCGGCCGTCAGTGACGGCCATGTGCAGGTGATGAGCGCCACCATGCTGGGGCCGGGCGACTGCGCGGTGGTGATCAGCAACTCAGGCCGCAGCCGTGATTTGATCGACGCCGCCGACATCGCCCGCCGCAAAGGCGCCACGGTGATCGTGATCACCGCCAGCGGCTCACCGCTGGCGCAACTGGCGTTGTCGAACAACCAGATCATGCTGGCCGCTGACCATCCGGAAGACTTTGACCGCTACAGCCCGATGGTGTCGCGCCTGCTGCACCTGCTGATCATCGACATCCTGACCACCGGCGTGGCGCTGCGCCTGGGCGCCGGCCTGCGGCCGATGCTGCAGGAGATCAAACGCAACCTGCGCGCCAAGCGCTACACCGCGCCAGCGGCCCTGCCCACCGTGCGGGATCAAACCCCCAACAGCGAGTCCACCCCGTAAAGCTGGGCCAATTTGCGCAGCTTGGGCGGTGCGCCGGTCACGCGCAGCGTGCGGCCCTGGCCCAACGCCTGGCGCTGGCAGGCCAGCAGCACGGCCAGCGCGGCGGTGTCCAGCAGCTTGAGCGGTGCGGCGTCCAGCACCGGCTCGGCAGCGGCCGCCAACTGCGGCGCCAGCCGGGCCAGCGTGGCACTGGCCTCGCCCATCGTCAGCCGCTCGGGCAGCGCGATCATGGCCGGCGGCGGTGACAGCCCCGCATCGGTCATCAGTTCTTCGGCGCTGCGGCCAGCGATTTGTTCTTCTCGGCCAGCCGGCTGATCAGCGCGTCCAGCCCGCCCGCGCTCAAATCTTTCGCAAACTGGCCTTTGTAGGCGTCCACCAGCCAGAAGCCGCCCACGTTGACGTCGTAGATCTTCCAGCCGTCGCCGGCTTTCTCAAGCCGGTAGTCGAGCTGGATCGGGTCGCCCTTGCCGCGCACCTCTGAGCGCACCACCAGCTCACCGTCGGCGCTGCCGGCGCGCAGCGGCTTGACGAACACCGATTGCTCTTTGACCTGCGTCAGCGCCCCCGAGTAGGTGTTGACCATCAGCGTCTTGAACTCGTCGATCATGCGTTTTTGCTGGTCGGGCGTGGCGCTGCGCCACTGCGGGCCCACCGAGCTGGCCGTCATGCGCTGAAAGTTGACATGCGGCATCACCTTGGCGTCTACCAGCGTGCGGATGCGGCTCACGTCGCCGGCCTGGATGGTCTTGTCGGCCTTCACCGCGTCGATCACCTCGGTTGAGACCTGACGCACAAAGGCATCGGCGGCCAGCGGCTCGGCATGCAGTGCGGGGGCGGCCGACAGCAGGCCGGCCAGGCCGAGGGCAGAAATCCAGGTGCGTCGCAACATCAGGTCATCCTTTCAAGGTCAGGGCCGGCGGCCCTGACAGGTTCAACGCGGCAGAAGGCGCGGCGGTTCACTGGCTGGCAGGCTTTGCAGCCGGCGGGCTGCCCGGCTGGGTAGGCGGCGGGCTGCCCGGCTTGCTGCCCGGCTGAGTAGGCGGCGGGCTGCCCGGCTGCTGGGTAGACGGCGGGCTGATGGGCTTGGCGTCGGGCTGGCTGTCCGGCTTGATCAGGCTTTTGAAGGCAGCCGGCCCGGCCTCGTCCTCGGGCGGATCGCCGTCGTAGATCAGGCTGCGGCGGCGCGCCAGGTAGGCGTCGCGCAGCAGCAGGTATTTGTCCAGCGCGATCTCGTCCAGCACCCGGCTGGCGTTGAGCAGTTGCACCCGGGCGTCGAGCAATTGCAGCAGCGTGGCGGCATTGCGGTCACGCACCTCGTGCCAGACCGCGCTGGCGCCCGAATCCTTGAAATCCAGCGCCAGCCCGGCGGTGTCGCGCAGCGTGGACGGCCCGATGAACGGCAGCACCAGGTAGGGGCCGCTGCGCAGGCCCCAGTAACCCAGGGTCTGGCCGAAGTCTTCCACCGTGCTGCGCTCCAGCCCCATTTCGTCGGCCACGTCCATCGTGCCGCCGATGCCGAAGAAGGTGTTGACCAGCGTGCGCATGCCCATCTCTAGCGCCGGCCGGGGCTTGAGTTGCAGCAACAGGTTGGCGCTGGTCCAGCCGTCGCTGATGTTGCTGAAAAAATTGTGCACCCCCTTGCGCACCAGGCTGGGCACCACCGCCTGGTAGGCCTGCGCGGCGGGCTTGACGGCCACTTTGTCCACCACCTCGTTGAACTCGAACACCTGGCGGTTGTAGGTCTCCCACGGGTCGTTGCGGGTGCGCCCCTCGTCGGGCAGGCTGGCGCAGCCGCCCAGCAGCAGCAGGGGCAGCAGCAAGGCGCCGATCAGCCGCCCCATCGACAAGCGGGCGCAAAAGTGCGGGTTCACAGCGCAGGCAGTCATGGTTTTTTGCCGGTGACAGCGGCCGACGCGGCGCCAGCGCCTGGCTCTGCCCCGGCGCCGGCGCCGGTCTCGGCCGCCTTGTTGAACAAGAACTGGCCGATCAGGTTCTCCAGCACCACCGCCGACTGGGTTTGCTTGATGGTGGCGCCGGGCGCCAGGTTCTCGGCCTCACCGCCGGGCTCCAGGCCGATGTACTGGTCGCCCAGCAGGCCAGCCGTCAAGATTTTGGCCGAGCTGTCTTTGGGGAACAGGTAACCCCGGTCCACCTCCAGCGCCACCACGCCCTGGTAGGTTTTGGGGTCGAGGCTGATGCCGGTGATGCGGCCCACCACCACACCAGCTGATCGCACCGGCGCGCGCGCCTTCAATCCGCCGATGTTGTCAAACCGGGCCAGCAGGCTGTAGGTGTCGCCCTGGCCAAAGCTGGCCAGGTTGGCGGCCTTGAGGGCCAAAAACACCAGGCCGGCCAGGCCCAGCAGCACAAACAGCCCGACCGCCGTCTCAACGCCTTTTTTTTCCATCGCCTGCTCTCCCGTGTTGTGTCTGGTGGGCCGCGCGTGGCGTCACGGCGTCGAGAACATCAGCGCGGTGAGGATGAAGTCCATCGCCAGCACCGCCAGCGACGACACCACCACCGTGCGCGTGGTGGCATAAGACACGCCCTCGGGCGTGGCCTGGGCCTCGTAACCCTGGTACAGCGCCACGAAGGTGCACACCACGCCGAATACTGCACTCTTGACCACGCCGTTGCCCACGTCGCGCCAGATGTCCACCTTGTTTTGCTGGATCGACCAGAAGTTGCCCGCGTCGATGCCGATCAGCCCCACCGCCACCAACCAGGCGCCCAGAATGCCCACCGCCGAGAACAGCACGGCCAACAGCGGCATGGCCACCACGCCGCCGATGAAGCGTGGCGCCAGCACCCGGGCCCGCGGGTCGATGGCCATCAGCTCCATCGCGGCCAGTTGCTCACCGGCCTTCATCAGCCCGATCTCGGCGGTGAGTGACGTGCCGGCGCGGCCGGCAAACAGCAGCGCGGTGACCACCGGGCCCAGCTCTCGCACCAGCGACAGGTTGACCACCAGCCCCACCGACTCGGCCGCGCCGTAGGTGACCAGCGCGTAATACATCTGCAGCGCCAGCACCGAGCCCACCGCCACGCCCGAGGCCAGGATGATGACGAGCGAGCGGTTGCCGATGGCATAAATCTGCACGACCACCAGCTTGAAGCGGCGCAGTGACTGCGGCAGCACGCCCATCAAGCCGATGAAAAACAACGCCGCATGGCCCCAGCCCTGCATCACCGCC
>JANMKO010000105.1:0-4781 GCA_031372085.1 Betaproteobacteria bacterium | reverse complement strand
GCCTCCAGCACCAGGCCGGTGACCCGCACGAGGGTGCCGTGGGTGGGCAGCGGGCTGCGCACGGCGGCGTAGGCCAGCAAATCATCCAGGTAGTGCAGCCAGCGTTGCTGGCGGGCGGTGGGGCGGGGCGGGGCGCTGCTGACGCCCGGGTGGATCGCGCCGAGCGGGTTGCGCGGGTCGAGTGGGTCGAGCAGGTTGAGCGGGTCAAGGGGGTCAAGGGGGTCGGCCAGATCGGGCGGGCCGACTGGGCCGACTGGGCCGACTGGGCCGATTGAGCCAATGGGATCAATGGGATCAATGGGCTCGATGGACTTGACCGGGCCGGTCGGGCCGGCCTGGCCGGTCGGGTCGTTGAGGTCGGCGGGGTCGATTCGGTCGTCAGCCAGGCTGACATCGGGTGCCGCGCCGCCGCTCATGCGTCACCCCCGGCACCGCGGGCGTCGGCCTCGTGGTCGTCCCAGGGCACGCCGGTGCCCAAGGCGTGGCTGGCCTGCGCCCAGCGGGCGGGGATGCGGGCGTCGATGACGCCGGCGTCAGACTCGACCCGGCAGCCGCCGCGTGCCACCGACGGCTGGCTGAGCAGGCGGGCGCCGCGTGCGGCCAGCGCCTCCTCACAGCCGCTGGCCACCAGCGCGTGGTCGTCCGGGTGCACCAGCACGGTGATGTGGCGGGCGCTCATCAGCACCGCGTTGATGGCCTCGCGTGCCACCTGTGCCACCAGCGCCGGGCGCACCGCCAGCTCACTGCGCACCACCTGGCGCGCCAGCTCGGTGGCCACCCGGGCCACGCGGGCGGCTATGGCCTGCTCCAGGCCGCCCAGCTCATGGTCCAGCGCGGCCAGCAGCAGGCCCACCTGGGCGCTGGTCTGGCTGGCAAAGCTTTGTTTGAAGCTGTCCAGCGCCACCAGGCCGTCGCGGTAGCCGTCCTGGTAGCCCTGGGTGCGGGCGGCGGCCACTTGCAGCGCGGTCTCGGCTTGCAGCTCGGCGCGCAGCGCGTGCAGCGCGGCGCCGGTGCCTGCCGGCAAATCGGTTGCCAGTCCGGTTGCCTGTCCGGTTTCCAGACCGGTTTCCAGACCGGCAGCCAGACTGGCCGCTGCGCGGGGGCCCGCGTGCAGCGGCTGGCCTGCCGGGCCGGCAGGGTGCAGCGGCGGCGCTGCACCGGCCAGGCCCTGCGCGGCGGCGGTGAACCCAGCCGCCTTGGTGAAGCCGGCATGCGCCGTGCTGTGGCCAAACGCATCGGGCTGCCAGGCGGCAAAGCCGTGCAGCTCTTCGCGCGGGATGAAGCGGGTGTAAGCCAGGCCCGCCCGTGAGTTGGGCGGCGGCGCCACCTGGCGCGGCGCGCTGTCGGTGCGGCCGCCTTGTGCGCTGGGTCTAGAGGAAGTCATCGGCGCCTCCGCTGGCAATCACGATCTGGCCTTCGTCCACCAGCCGGCGCACGACCTTCAGGATCTCTTTCTGCTCGGCCTCGACATCGGACACCCGCACCGGGCCGCGGCCCTCCAGGTCCTCTTTGAGGGTCTCGGCGGCGCGGCTGGACATGTTCTTGAACACCTTGTCGCGCATCTCGGGCGTGGCGCCCTTCAGGGCCAGCACCAGCGATTCACTCTGCACCTCTTTGAGGACGGCCTGGATGCCCTTGTCGTCGAGCTTGATCAGGTCGTCAAAGCCGAACATGTTGTCCATCAGCTTTTGCGCCAGGTCGGTGTCGCTTTCGCGCACGTAGTCCAGCACGCTGGTCTCCAGCGCGCTGCCCAGCTGGTTGATGATCTCGGCGGCCGCCTTGACGCCGCCGAGCGAGGCTTTGCGCATCTTGTCGCCGCCGGCCAGCGCCAGGCTCATGACCTCGTTCAAATCCTTCAGCGCCGACGGCTGGATGCCGTCCAGCGTGGCGATGCGCACCATCACCTCATTGCGCTGGCGCTCGGTGAAGCATTTCATGATGGCTGCGGTCTGGTCGTGCTCCAGGTGCACCAGGATCGCGGCCACGATCTGCGGATGCTCGTTGCGCAGCAACTCGGCCACGGTGGACGCATCCATCCACTTCAGGCCCTCGATGCCGGTGACATCGCTGCCTTGCAGGATGCGGTCGATCAGCAGGTTGGCCTTGTCCTCGCCCAGCGCCTTGCGCAGCACGCTCTTGACGTACTCGTCGGTGTCGGGCACCAGGGTGTGCTGGTCGGCCGTCTCGGTGGCAAAGCGGTCCAGCACCTTGGCCAGCCGCTGGCGCGGCACGGCCTTCATGCGGGCGATGGTCTCGCCGAGCTTTTGCACCTCTTTGGGGGTCAGGTGCTTGAAGACCTCGGCGGCCTCCACCTCACCCAGCGACATCAGCAGGATGGCGGCGTCTTCAACACCGGTGTCGTCCATCAGGCGTCCCCGCCGTTCACCCAGCCGCGCAGCAGGTTGGCCACCGCCATCGGGTTGTCCAGCGCCCGCTGGCGCGCTTCAACCAGTTGCTTGTCCAGGCGCGGGCCTTCCAGCGCCAGGCGCTCGGCTTCCACGTTGACGGGCAGCGCCTGCGCATCGTCCACCACGGCGTCCAGCGTCAGCGCGGGGGCGGGCAGGGCCGGCGTCTGGCGCCGCAGGGCCGGGCGGATGACGCCCAGCAGCAGCATCAGCGCCATCAGGGTGAGGGCCGCCGGCACGCCGCCGGCACGCAGCAAATCCAGCAGCCAGGGCTGGCGGTAGACGGGCGTGGGCTCGACCTCGACCTTGGGCTCGGCGCGGAACGGGATGTTGACCACCCGCACCGAGTCACCACGCTCTTTCTTGAAGCCCACTGCCTCTTGCACCAGCGCGGTGAGTTTCTCCAGCTCGTCGGGCGGCAGCGGCGTGCTGGTGGGCTTGCCTTTGGCGTCGCTGCCGCCCCGGTGGTTGACCAGCACCGCCACATTGATGCGCTTGATGTTGCCCACCGCGTTGCGCTGCATCTCCACCCGCTTGTCCACCTCGTAGTTGATCTTGCTCTCGCGCCGGGCGCCGGCACCCAGGTTGCCGGCGTTGCCCAGCGGTGCGGCCTGCAACGGGCTGGACGCGCCGGTGACCGGCGCCGCTGCCGGCGCCGGCACCTGGTTGCTGGCCGCGCCGGGCACGCCGCTGGGCTGGGGGCTGCCGTTGCCGGCGCCGGTGTCCAGGCTGCTTTGGCTGCGCACGGTGGATTTGTCAACGCCCTGGTTGGGCGAGTAAGCCTCACTGGTGGACTCGATCTGGTTGAAATCGAGCTCGGCGGTGACGGTGGCGCGCAGGTTGTCGGCGCCCAGCGCTGGCGCCAGCACCTCTTTGACGTTCTTCAGCAGCCGCGCCTCGGTCTCACGCAGGTGGGCGCGCTGCTGCTGGGTCAAGTCACTGCGGCCGTCGCCGTCGGGCTGGGTCAGCCAGTTGCCGTCCTGGTCGGTGATGGTCACGCCCTTGGGCGCCAGGCCGGGCACGGCCATCGCCGTCATGTGCACGATGCCGGCGATCTGGCCCCGGTCCAGCGTGCGGCCCGGTTGCAGGGTGAGCGCGACCGAGGCCGATGGTTTGTCCTGGTCACGAAAGTAGCCGTTCTGGTGCGTTAGCGCCACCATCACCTTGACCGATTGCACCGCCGAGATGGTGGCGATCTGCTGCTCCAGTCGGCCGCCCAGCGCGCGTTGCAGGTTGGTGCGCTCTTGCAGCTGCGACTGGCCGAAGCTCTGCTTGTCCATCAACTCGTAGCCGTTGGGCGCCGATTTGGGCAGGCCCACGGTGGCCAGGCGCATGCGCAGCTCATTGGCGCGCTCGGTGGGCACCATGATCAGGCTGCCCAGGGTGCCCAGTTGGTAAGTCTCACCCAGCTTGGTGAGCTGCTCGATCACCGCGCCGGCCTCGTTCTCGGGCAGGGTGTGTGAGAACAGCGGCGTCATCGGCACCTGCCGGCTCCACAGCGCCAGCACCAGGCCCAGCGCCAGCAGGCCGGCGCTGCCCACACCCAGCATTGCCTTTTGCCGCGCCGGCAGGCCCTGCCATCGGCCCAGCGCACTGCCGCTGCGCCCGCCGCGCGCATCGGGCGTGGCGGCAGCCAGCAGCGCGGCCTCGTTGGCGGGTGTCAGGGGGGTGAGTGCGGCGTCCATGGGCGGTTGGGGGGGTCGGCTTGGTTGGGACAGCGCTGGGGGGGTGGGTGGGGGTGGCAGGGCCACGGTGCCCGGGTCGGCCTTGATTGTTGGGCGCCGGGGCGCACCGGCATGGCGCGAACAGCCCGCCGTTTGGGTTTCAGTTCACGCCATCGTGGCCGAGGGCCATGCCTACAGTGCAGGGCGTGCTGACAAGCGGGCCGGCGCTGCCGGTGGCGCATTGGCGGTGCCCGATCCGACCGACCTGCCCCCGATGAAACTGGACCTCAAACCCTTCGACTTTGCCCAGGCCGTGGCCCGCGCCGGCCTGCGCCCGGACGGCCACCCGGTGGGCGCGCCGGCGCCGGCCACCGAGGCCGCCAGTTTTGGCGCGGCGATGACGCAGGCGCTGCGCGCGGTGAGCGATTCACAGCTGGAGGCCGGCGCGTTGCAGCGTGAGTTGCAGCTCGACAACCCGACGGTGAGCCTGGAGCAGACGATGATCGCGATGAACAAGTCGCAACTCGGCTTTACCGCCGCGCTGACGGTGCGCAACCGGCTGGTGCAGGCTTACAGCGAGATCATGAACATGCAGGTTTGACGGGGCGGGCGCCGGGTGCGGCCTTGGTGGGCGTCTGGTGCCTGGTGTCTCTTGCCCCTTGCCCCTTGCCCCTTGCCTCTTGCCTCTTGCCTCTTGCCTCTTGCCTCTTGC
>JANMKO010000042.1:0-2443 GCA_031372085.1 Betaproteobacteria bacterium | reverse complement strand
GCCACGCCGTCCAGCGCGCTGCGGGCGGCGTCCATCAGCGCCTGGGCATGGGCCAGGCGCTGGTGCTCGGCCGACATCTCGGCCCATTCGCCGTCGGCCGGGGCCAGCTTGTCCAGCTCGTTGATCTGCCAGGCCAGGCGCTCACGCTCACGCAGGTTGTCGTCGCCACGCGCCTGGGCCAGCGCCAAGGCTTCGGCCGCTGATTTGCGGGCGGCAAAACAGGCCACCAGGCCGCTGGTGGCCAGCCCGGCCTGGGCGTCCAGCAGCGCCCGGGCGGCGGCCGGGCGGGTGAGGCGCTGCCAGGCATGCTGGCCGTGGATGTCGAGCAGGTGATCAGCCGCCTCGCGCAATTGCCCGGCGGTGGCCGGGCTGCCGTTGATCCAGGCGCGGCTTTTGCCCTGGGCGTCGATGCTGCGGCGCAGCAGCAAGCCTGGCGCCGATGGCTCGGCATCGGCATCGGGCGGGGCGCTGAAACCGCCCTCGTCCAGCCAGCCGGCCAGCGACGGCGGGCTGTCGAACTCGGCGCTCACATCGGCCCGGGCCGCGCCCTCACGCACCACGGCGGCGTCGGCCCGGCTGCCCAGCGCCAGTTGCAGCGCATCGATCAGAATCGATTTGCCGGCGCCGGTCTCGCCCGTCAACACCGAGAAACCGGCATGGAAATCCAGCTCCAGGGCCGGCACGATCACAAAATCGCGCAGGGCGAGGCGGCGCAACACGTCAGGCTCCCCGGCGCCCGTCGGGCGCGCCAAGAATGGCAAGACGTGCACATTGCCAAGCAAACGCCGCGGATCCGGCTCCGCCGGTCCGCTGGCGTTGCCGACCGGCAAGCATGCCGGTCGGCCCTCGCAGGCGATCAACAGTCCGCAGGGACTGTTGATTGTCCGGGCTCGGCCCCCCCGGGGGGGAGGCGGCCGCAGGCCGCATCGGGGGGGGGCTCACACGACGCCTTCGTACCAGCGCAGCTTGCGGCGCAGCGTGGCGTAATAACTCCAGCCACGCGGGTGCAAAAACCGCACCTTGTGCGCGGATCGCTGCACCCGCACCTGGTCACCGTGCAGCAGGCTGGCCAGGCCCTGCATGTCGAAGTTGGCCGACGCATCACGCCCGGCCACCACGGTGATGCGCACCGCTGCGGCGTCCGGCAGCACGATGGGCCGGTTGCTGAGTGTGTGCGAAGCAATCGGCACCACCACCCAGCCGGCAATGCCCGGGTGCAGGATCGGCCCGCCGGCTGACAGCGCGTAGGCGGTTGAGCCGGTGGGTGACGCGACGATCAAGCCATCGGCCCGCATATTGGCCACAAACTCATCGCCGATGTCGATGCGCAACTCGACCATGCTGGCGGTGGCGCCCCGGCTGACGACCACGTCGTTCATCGACAGGCCCTCAAAAATGCACTCGTCGTCGCGCCAGATCTCGCCCTCCAGCATGGCGCGGAAGTCTTCTTCATAGTCACCGGCAATCATTGGCGCCAGTGCCTCGCGGTACTGGCCCAGCGGCACATCGGTGATAAAGCCCAGCCGGCCCTGGTTGATGCCCACCAGCGGCAGGTTGAAGCGGGCCAGCTCACGGGCGATGCCCAACATCGTGCCGTCGCCGCCCACCACCACCGCCAGATCACACTGCGCGCCGATCTCGTCCAGCGTGAGCGCGTCGTAATCGCTGACGCCGGTGTTGAGCGCGGTCTGGTGCTCAAAACTCACCTCCAGCCCCAGGTGCAGCAAAAAGTGGGCGATTTCTTCCAGCAGCGGCCGGATGCCATCGGCCTGGTACTTGCCAACCAGCGCTGCATGATGGAATCGGCGGGCCATGCGCAGAATTACACCACAGGGGGCAGCCGCGCCCGCCTGCGGCCGGGGGGCCGTCCGTACAATGAAAAACACCCCAAAAACAAGCGTATGGACGAGCGAGCCCGCAGCCTGCTGAAGACCCTGGTCGAGCGCTACATCGTCGATGGCCTGCCGGTGGGGTCGCGCACGTTGTCACGTGCATCGGGGCTGGAGCTGTCACCGGCCACCATCCGCAACGTGATGGCCGATCTGGAGGAGTTGGGCCTGATCGCCAGCCCGCACACCAGCGCCGGCCGCATCCCCACCGCGCGCGGTTACCGGTTGTTTGTCGACACCATGCTCACGGCCCGGCCGATGGACATCCACTTGAGCGCGCCCGAGCTGGCCGGCGTGCGTGAGCAATTGCAGCCCGACCAGCCCCAGCGGGTGATCGCCCAGGCGGCCCATTTGCTGTCCAACCTGTCGCATTTTGTCGGCGTGGTCACAGCGCCCAAGCGGGCCAGCGTGTTTCACCACATCGAGTTCTTGCGGCTCGGAGAAAAGCGCCTGCTGGTGATCCTGGTCTCGCCCGACGGCGATGTGCAGAACCGGGTGATCTTCACCGCCCGCGACTACCCGGCCAGTGAGCTGGTGGAGGCCAGCAACTACCT
>JANMKO010000036.1:0-12119 GCA_031372085.1 Betaproteobacteria bacterium | reverse complement strand
GTTGAGCCGCTGCTGCGCCGCGACAGCTACCTGGCGCTGCTGGTCGAGCGGCCCGAGGTGATGCGCCGGCTGCTGCGCCTGCTGGGCCTGGCGCGCTGGCCGATGCAGTATTTGATGCGCCACCCGGGCGTGATCGACGAGCTGTCAGACCAGCGCCTGCTCAACCAGCGCTTCAACGCCGTTGAATACACCGGCGACCTGGACAGCCGCCACCAGGCCTGGCAGCGCGGCGGTGAGGACAACGAGGACGCGCTGCTCGACACCCTGCGCCATGCCCACCATGCCGAGGTTTTTCGCACGCTGGTGCGTGATGTTGAAGGGTTGATCACGGTCGAGCAGGTGGCCGATGACTTGTCCGCGCTGGCCGACGCCACGCTCGATTGCACGCTGCGCTGGGCCTGGCCCCGGCTGCGCACGCACCACCGCAAGCACCCGCACTTTGCCGTCATCGCCTACGGCAAGCTGGGCGGCAAAGAGCTGGGCTACGGCAGTGACCTGGACGTGGTGTTTGTCTACGACGACGGCGACGAGCCCAGTGCGGACGATCGGGACCGGGCGCAAGAGGTCTACGGCCACTTCGTGCGCAAGCTGATCACCTGGCTCACCCTGCGCACCGCAGCCGGTGAGTTGTTCGACATCGACACGGCGCTGCGGCCCAACGGCAACTCGGGCCTGCTGGTGACCTCGATTTCGTCGTTTGCCCATTACCAGGTGGGCCGCGGCAGCAACACCGCCTGGACCTGGGAGCACCAGGCACTGACACGGGCCCGGTTTTGCGCCGGCTCGGCTGACCTGGCCGGGCGGTTTGAGGCGGTGCGGCGCCAGGTGCTGGCCGCGCCGCGTGACGCCGCCGCGCTCAAGCGCGAGGTGATCGAGATGCGCGACAAGGTGCGCGCGGCGCGGCCGGTGCGGGCCGGCCTGTTTGATGTCAAGCACAGCCCCGGCGGCATGATGGACGCCGAATTTGCCGTGCAGGCCCTGGTGCTGACCGAATCGGCCCACCACCCCGGCCTGCTGGACAACGCCGGCAACATCGCGCTGTTGCAGCGCTGCGAGGCCGCCGGCCTGCTGCCCGCCGACGTGGGTGGGGCCGCCGGCGCTGCCTACCGAGAGCTGCGGCGCGCCCAGCACAGTGCCCGGCTCGACGAGCAGCCGACCCAGTTTGCGCCCGACCAACTGGCCGCCGAGCGGGATGCGGTGCTGGCGCTGTGGCGGGCGGTGTTTGGCCACTAGCCCCCTGTCCAGGAACCTTCCGGCAAAGAGAGGCCCGGGCGGCTCCCTCCCCCGGGCAGGGGGAGGGCTGGGGAGGGGGTCGAACCGACGACCGCTTTTGCCTCGTCACCCCCATCCCAGCCTTCCCCCTGCCAGGGGGAAGGGGCAACACGCGCCCAGCCGAGCCTCGGTTCCGGGGCCGCGAAATCGGCAGCGTGCGCGCCGCAGTTGTCTGTCCCACAAGCGGGAGAAGGTGCATGAAGCCGCCCCCTGGTGGCTGATCTGCGCGCTGGCCGCCGCCGGCGCGCTGGCCGCCCAGGCCGTCGATCCCGCTTGGCTGCGCTGGCAACCCGAGTTGGCGCTGCAACAGCCCTGGCGCCTGATCACTGCCGCCTGGGTGCACCTGAGCCCGCTGCACCTGGCCGGCAACCTGCTGGGCACGGCGCTGGTGGCCGCGCTGGGCACGGTGGCCGGCGGCGGCCGGCGCGCGGCCATCGCCTGGGCGCTGGCCTGGCCGCTCACCCACCTGGGCTTGCTGCTGCAACCGGCGCTGGTCAGCTACGGCGGCCTGTCGGGCCTGCTGCATGCCGGCGTGGCGGTGGCCATCTGCCAGCTGGTGCGGGGCGAGACCGGCCAGCGCCGGCTGATTGGCGTCGGCCTGGCGTTGGGGCTGACCACCAAGCTGCTGCTGGAAGCGCCCTGGCAAGGCGGCCCGCTGCGCCACCTGCCCGGCTGGGACATCGCCATCGCCCCACTGGCCCACAGCAGCGGCGCGCTGGCCGGCTTGCTGTGCGCGCTGGTGTGCCGGGTGGGGGCCGGCGGGCGCTAGTCGGTAACCGGTCACCGGGCGGCCCACCCGGCTGTCGCCAGCGTGGCGGCAGCGCGGCCGGCCCACCCGGCTGTCGCCAGCGTGGCGGCAGCGCAGTGGGACAACACCCATACTGCCGGTCATCCACCAACAGGAGTCACCCCATGCTCACCCTTTGCGGCTTTGCCAGCTCCAACTACTACAACAAGGTCAAGCTGGCCTTGCTTGAAAAAGGCATCCCGTTCAATGAGGAGCTGGTGCTCACCGGCAGCACCGACGAGGCGGTGCTGGGCCCATCGCCGCTGGCCAAGGTGCCGTACATCCGCACCCCGCAAGGCGCGCTGTGCGAGAGCCAGGTGATCAACGACTACCTGGAGGCCGCTTATCCCGCCGTGCCGCTGTTGCCCGCCGATGCGTTTGCCGCCGCCAAGGTGCGTGAGCTGTGTGTCTTCATCGACCTGCACCTGGAGCTGGTGGCGCGTGAGCTGTACGGCCCGGCGTTTTTTGGCCGGCCGGTGAGCGACGCGGTGCAGGCCCGGGCGCACCAGCTGCTGGTCAAGAACATCGCCGGCTTCAAGCGCCTGGCCAAGTTTGGCCCGTATGTTGCCGGCGACAGCTACACCCAGGCCGACTGCGCCGCCTGGGCCAGCCTGCCGGCCGTGGCAATGGCCAGCAAAGCCGTGCTGGGCGATGATTTGCTGGCCGCCGCCGGCATCGACTGGAAGGGCTATCTGCGCTTGATCGGCCAGCGCCCGGCCACCCAGCGTGTGGCGGTCGACCGCAAGGCCGACCAGGTGCGCATGGACGCGGCCATTGCCGCCAAAAAGACCTGATCGGCGCCGGGCGCGTCAGACCGCCCGCAACAGCGCCGCCGCCGCCACCCGCTGGGTGACCTCTTTGCGGTAGCGGTTCAGCTCTTGCACGCTGGCAAAGCTGCGCTCCATCAGCAGGCTCAGGTTGTGCAGGATGCGCTCAACCACCTTCGTCTCCCACACGCTGTCGAACTGAATCTGCTTGTCCAGCCAGTGCTCCAGCCAGGCCGGGTCGGGCAGCCGGCTTTGCACCGTGTCACGCGGAAACAGTGTCTGGTTGACATGCAGGTTGGTCGGGTGCAGCGCCTGCGCGGTGCGCCGCGCGCTGGCCATCAGCACGCCCACCTTGCTGAAGGCGGCGCGCGCCTCGTCACCAAACTTGGTCATCGCGCGCTTCATGTAGCGCAGATAGGCGCCGCCGTGGCGGGCCTCGTCGCGGGCCAGCGTCTCGTAGATCTGGCGGATCACCGGCTCGGTGTGCCACTCGGCGGCGCGGCGGTACCAGTGGTTGAGCCGGATCTCGCCGCAGAAATGCAGCATCAAGGTTTCCAGCGCCGGCGCCGGGTCGAACTCAAACCGCACCTCGTGCAGCTCGGCCTCGGTGGGCACCAGCTCGGGCCGAAAGCGCCGCAGGTACTCCATCAGCACGAGAGAGTGCTTTTGCTCCTCGAAGAACCACACGCTCATGAAGGCCGAAAAATCACTGTCGTCGCGGTTGTCGCGCAAGAACATCTCGGTGGCCGGCAGCGCCGCCCACTCGGTGATGGCGTTCATCTTGATGGTCTGCGCTTGCGCATCGGTCAGCTTGGCCGGGTCGAAGCTGGCCCACGGGATGTCGGTGTCCATGTTCCAACGCACGGCTTCGAGCTGTTTGAAGAGTTCTGGATAGAGCATTGCGGTCCTTCGGGGAGCGGTTGGCGGCAATTCTAGGCCGCGCCCCCCGCCACCCCAAACCCCGCCGCCAGCAGCCCTGGGCCCGGTGCGGAACCGCCGCGCCCGGCATCCAGTCAACCCCCGCCCACGTAGGAGTGCCGAATGAGACTTGCCCAAACCCGCCGCAACCCCAGCCCCTGGTTGGCCGCCGGCCTGTGGCTGCTGGCCAGCGGCGCGGCGTCGGCCGCCGATCAGCCCGCCCCCACCACCGCCGCCTGCCCGGCGCTGCTGCAACAAACCCAGCCCCGGCTGCAGGACGAAAAACCCGTCAACCTGTGCGACCACGCCGGCAAGGTGGTGCTGGTGGTCAACACCGCCAGCTACTGCGGCTTTACCGAGCAGTACCAATCGCTGGAGGCGCTGTCTGCGCGCTACCGCAGCCGGGGCCTGGTGGTGCTGGGCTTTCCGAGCAACGATTTTGGCCAGCAAGAGCCGGGCAGCGGCGCCGAGATCGCGGCGTTTTGCGAGAACACCTTTGGCGTGCGCTTCCCGATGTTTGCCAAATCCAGCGTGGCGCCCGGCGCCGGGCGCAGCGTCAACCCGGTGTTTGCCGCGCTGGCCCAGCGCAGCGGCCAGGTGCCGGGCTGGAACTTCCACAAATACCTGATCAGCCGGTCAGGCGACGTGGTGATCAGCCACGCCTCGGCCACCGACCCCAAAGACCCGAAGTTCTTGAAGGATTTGGAGAAACTACTAAAGGCAAATTGATACCGCACGGTCATACTTAGACTCATCAGTTCACCATCAAGGCCTCCATGGTTTCAACCGCCTCCCCACCGCCGCTGATGCCGTTGCCCAAACCGGAACCTTCGCACGGTGCCGCACTCCATGCTGGCAACGGGCGGCCGATAAACAAGGTGTCGGCAGACCGGCCAGCGTCGGCCCTGGTGGCCGCTGGTGAAGTTGCTCAACCGTTTTTTGCGCCGTGCAGCCTTTCGGGATTCCGGATTGAAACCCTGAGGCCCATCTCCTCCTCCTCCCTCCCTCCCTCGTTGGTCTCAGGCCGCTGCACGGCCCTTTCTTTGCACCGCAGCCCCAGGGGTGCGGCATGAGCCGCCCCCGGCGGGTGGCGGTGGTCGGCTCGGGCATCTCGGGCCTGGCGGCGGCCTGGCGATTGGCCGATGTGGCGGGTAACGCCAACGTGGTGCTGTTCGAGGCCGACAGCCACTTTGGCGGCCATGCCCACACGGTGGACATGACATTGCACGGCCTGACGCACGGTGTGGACACCGGCTTTCTGGTCTTCAACCACGTCACCTACCCGCATCTGGTGCGGCTGTTTGCCGACCTGGCGGTGCACACCGCGCCGTCAGAGATGTCGTTTTCAGTGCAGGTGCCGCAAATCGGCCTGGAGTGGAGCGGCTGCAACCTCGACACCGTGTTTGCGCAGCGCCGCAACCTGGTCAATCCGCGTTTTTTGGGCATGTTGCGTGATCTGCTGCGCTTCAACCGGCTGGCCACTGCGCTGGCCGAGCGCGACGACGAGGCCACGCTGCAACAGCCGATCGGTGATTTTTTGGCCCAGCATGGTTTTTCGTTTGCCTTTCGCGACTGGTATCTGCTGCCGATGCTGGGCTGCATCTGGAGCTGCCCGCCCGACCAGATGCTGCGCTTTCCGGTGGCCACGATGGTCCGGTTCTGCCACAACCACGGCCTGATCCGCGTCACCGACCGGCCGCAGTGGCACACCGTGCGCGGCGGCTCACGCGAGTACGTGCGCCGCATGCTCAACCGCATCCCCGATGCCCGGCTCAACACCCCCGTGCTGGCGCTGCGGCGTGTGCCGCCGGGCACCGCGTCGGCCGGTGTCTGGCTCGACACCTGGCAGGGCAGCGAGCGTTTTGACGACGTGGTGCTGGCCGGCCACAGTGACCAGAGCCTGGCGCTGCTGGGCGCGCAGGCCAGCGCCGATGAGCAAGCGGTGCTGGGGGCCATCCGCTACCAGCGCAACCGGGCGCTGCTGCACACCGACGCCAGCTTGCTGCCGCAGCGCAAAAAAGCCTGGGCGGCGTGGAATTACGAGCGCTCGGCCGCTGCTGCGGCGCCTGAGCAATCGGCGGTCTGCCTGCATTACCTGATCAACCGGCTGCAGCCGCTGCCCTGGACCACGCCGGTGGTCGTCTCGCTGAACCCGAACCGCGAGCCCGCGCCGGGCACGCTGCACGGTGAGTTTGATTACGCCCACCCGGTGTTTGACCTGGCCGCCATCGCCGCGCAGGCCCGCCTGCCGCAGATCCAGGGCCGCAGCCATGTCTGGTTTGCCGGCGCCTGGACACGCTACGGCTTTCATGAGGACGGCCTGCGCTCGGGCCTGGCGGTGGCCGATGCGCTGCGCGCCAGCTGGGCGGCGCAAGACGCGGGCGCCCCGCTGCGGGCGGCTGCGTGATGGACAGCAATGCCGGGTTCAACCACGCCGGGCTTACCTGCGCCGGGCTCAACCACGCTGGGCTCAGCAACACCGCGCTCACCAGCGCCGCGCCGGCCCGTGCACTGCTGGGCATCGGCCGGGTGCGCCACCAGCGGCTGCGGCCGGCAGCGCACGGTTTTGACTACCCGACCTGGTTTTTGCTGCTGCCGCTGCGCAGCCTGCGCCAGCGCGCTGAGCCCACGTTGCGCCGCAACCAGCGCGGCTGGATGAGTTTTCACGATGCCGACCACGGCGCAGGCGGGGCCGACTGCCTGGCCTGGATCGACGGCCTGCTGCACGCCGAGGGCATCAATGACGCGCAAGGCGAGGTCTGGCTGCACACCTACCCGCGGGTGCTGGGCTATGCGTTTCTGCCGGTCAGCTTCTGGTATTGCCACCGCGCGGACGGCACGCTGGCGGCGGTGCTGGCCGAGGTGAACAACACCTTTGGCGGGCGCCACTTTTACCTGCTGGCCGGGCCGCAACTCGGTTTTGGCCGGGAGTTGACGGCCCGCAAGGTGTTCACCGTGTCGCCGTTTTGCCAGGTTGAAGGCCAATACCGCTTCCGCTTCATGCGCACCGGGCTGGGTGCGGCCGACGGCTGCGGCCGCACCGTGGCGCGCATCGCGCATGACGATTTGCAGGGCCCGTTGCTGCTCACCAGCGTCAGCGGTGCTCTGGCGCCGCTGACACCCGCCCGGCTGCGTCAGGCGCTGTGGCGCATGCCGCTGCTGACGTTGGGCGTGATCTTGCGCATCCACTGGCAGGCGCTGCGCTTGCTGGCCAAGCGGGTGCCATTTTTTGGCAAGGGCGGTGCGGCGGCGGCACCGGCCGCCCACTCCCGTTGACCCGTTGACCCTTTGACCCCTTTGACCCTGTCCATCCCGTTGCCCCGCTGACCCCACCGGCCTGCCCACCATGCGCTCTGCTGCCACCACCGCCCCCCGACTGGCCCTGCCGGCGTCGGCCCCCGCCGCCGCCCGCGCGTTGTTTGCGCTGCTGCGCCACCTGCACACCGGCACGCTGGACGTGCAGTTGCCCGACGGCGGGCAGTTGCACTTCGGCAGCCCCGCCGGCAGCAGCACGCCCGGCCAGCCGCATGCCGCGCTGCGCCTGCACAACTGGAAGATGTGCGCAGCGGTGCTGCGCTCGGGCGACATCGGCTTTGCTGAAACCTTCATCGCCGGGGATTGGGCGGCCAGTGACCTGGTGGCGCTGCTGGCGCTGTTCAACGCCAACCGCGAGGCGATGGAGGCGGTGGTCTACGGCACCTGGTGGGGCAACCTGCTGAACCGCGCCCGCCACCTGTTCAACCGCAACTCGCGCACCGGCAGCAAGCGCAACATCCACGCCCACTACGACCTGGGCAATGCGTTTTACCGGCTGTGGCTGGATGGCAGCATGACGTACTCCAGCGCCTGGTTCAACGGCAACCTGGCCCAGGCCACCGCCACCGCCCAGCAGGCCAAGATGCAGCGCGCGCTGGCCGAATGCCAGGTGCAGCGCGGCGACAGTGTGCTGGAGATCGGCTGCGGCTGGGGCGGCCTGGCCGAGTGCGCGGCGCGTGATTTTGGCGCCCGCGTCACCGGCGTCACGCTGTCTGCCGAGCAGCTGGCCTTTGGCCAGCAGCGCCTGGCCCAGGCCGGTTTGCAAGGCCAGGCCAGGCTGCGCTTTCAAGACTACCGCGACATCGACGACGGGCCGTATGACGCCATCGTGTCGATCGAGATGTTCGAGGCGGTGGGGCGCGCGTACTGGGCCAGCTACTTCAAGACGCTGCACGACCAGCTCAAACCGGGCGGCCGGGCCTGTGTGCAGTCGATCACCATCGCCGACGGCCTGTTTGAGCGCTACCTGGCGGGCACCGATTTCATCCAGCAGTACATCTTTCCGGGCGGCCTGCTGCCGAGCCCGGCGGCCTTCCGGGCCGAGGCCGGCCGGGCCGGCCTGGTGGTGGACAACGAGCTGGCCTTTGGCTGTGACTACGCCGAGACGCTGCGCCGCTGGCGGCAGGATTTTTTGCACCACGACGCGCAGGTGCGCGGCCTGGGCTTTGACACCCGCTTCATGCGCACCTGGGAGTTTTACCTGGCCTACTGTGAGGCGGCCTTTGACACCGGCAGCACCGATGTCATGCAGTTCACGCTGCGCCGGCCTTGAGCGTGGCGGCCATGTTGCGCCGGCGCAGTTTGCTGCTCAGCGGCCTGGCGGGGGTTGTCACCGCCCAGGCCGCCGACAGCCCGCCTGTCCTGCCACCCGAGCTGGCCACCGAGCTGCCCGGCGCGGCCTGGCGCGGCACCGGCGTGCTGCGGTTTTTTGGCCTGCACGTCTACGACATCCGGCTGTGGAGCGCCGCGCCGCTGGCCGCTGACGGCGCGGCCCAGCCGCTGGCGCTGGAGTTGATCTACGCCCGCAAGCTGGACGGCGCCCAGATCGCCAGCCGATCGATCGACGAGATGCAGCGCATCGGGCCGTTCAGCGACGCCCAGGCCAGTGCCTGGCTGGCGGCGATGGCGCGGCTGTTTCCGGACGTGCGGGCCGGTGACCGGTTGACGGGCGTGCAGCAGCCGGGCCGTGCGGCGCGGTTTTATTTCAATGGCCAACTCCGTGGTGAGGTGGCCGACGCCGATTTCGCGCGGCTGTTTTTCGGCATCTGGCTGTCGCCCAAAACATCCGAGCCGAAGATGCGGGCAATCTGGCTGGGCGGCGACAAATGACCGCCATGCCCCGCGCGGCGCCCCGGTGGATGCACACGCCATGATCGCCAAGCCATGACCGGCAGCTCACTGTCGCGCCCGTCCGGGCTGGCGCCCCCCGCCGGCCGGCTGCACTGGTTGGACGGCCTGCGCTACGGCGCGCTGGGGGCGCCGCTGGCGTTTGCCGCGCTGCCGCTGTATGTGCTGCTGCCCAGCCATTACGCGGCCCAGCTGGGCGTGCCGCTGGCCGGCCTGGGCGTGGTGCTGCTGGCCACGCGGGCACTGGACGCGCTGATCGACCCGGCACTGGGCCGCTGGGTAGACCACGGCCTGGCCCAGCCCAGGCAACGGGTGCTGGCGGGCGCCTGGGTGGCCGCGCTGCTGATG
This sequence comes from Betaproteobacteria bacterium, assembly GCA_031372085.1. Lineage (GTDB taxonomy): Bacteria > Pseudomonadota > Gammaproteobacteria > Burkholderiales > Burkholderiaceae_C > Pseudaquabacterium. The sequence goes on along the minus strand of JANMKO010000036.1, from coordinate 2,864 downwards.
GCGCTGGGCTTTGCGGCGCTGTTCTTCCCGCCGCCGGGCAGCAGCAGCGCACTGCTGGCCTGGTGCGCCGGCGCGCTGGTGGTCACCAGCCTGGGCTACAGCGCACTGGGCGTGCTGCACCAGGCCTGGGGCGCCCGGCTGGGCGGCGGCGCGGCGGCGCAGGCGCGCATCGTCAGCTGGCGTGAGGGTTTGGCGCTGGCCGGCGTGCTGGCCGCCAGCGTGTTGCCGGCGCTGGCCGGCATCCCGGCGATGGTGGCCACCTGCATCGGCCTGCTGGTGCTGGGCCTGTGGGGCCTGAGTGCGGCGCCGTTCAAGCCGGTGCCGCCGCGCCTGCTGGGCCCGGCCGACGGGGACCGCGCCAGCGCGCAGGGCGCCACCTGGGCCTTGCCGTGGCGGGTGGCCAACTTCCGCCGGCTGATGGCGGTGTTTTTGCTGAACGGTGTGGCCAGCGCCGTCCCGGCCACGCTGGTGCTGTTTTTCATCCGCGACCGGCTGCAGGCGCCGGCCTGGGAGCCGCTGTTCCTGGGCAGCTACTTTGCCGCCGCCGCGCTGTCGATGCCGCTGTGGGTGCGGGCCGTGGCGCGCTTTGGCCTGGTGCGCTGCTGGTTGGCCGGCATGGGGCTGGCGGTGGCGGCGTTTGTCTGGGCGGCCCGGCTGGGCGCGGGCGATGGCGTGGCTTTCGTCGCCATCTGCCTGGCCAGCGGCGCTGCGCTGGGCGCTGACCTGGCCATCCCCGGCGCGCTGCTGGCCGGCGTGATCCAGCGTGCCGGCCATGGTCTGCGCCACGAGGGCAGCTACTTTGGCTGGTGGACCTGCGCCAACAAGCTGAACCTGGCGCTGGCCGCCGGCCTGGCGCTGCCCGCGCTGCAAGCACTGGGCTATGCGCCCGGTGCGCGCAGTGAGGCCGCGCTGGTCTCGCTGGCGCTGATTTACGCCGCGCTGCCCTGCCTGCTCAAGCTGGCGGCCGCCGCACTGCTGTGGCACCACCGTTTTCATCTGGACCGCCCATGACCGACTCAAAACTTGCCAAATGGCGCCGCCTGGCCACCCGCTGTGCGGCCGCGCTGGTGCAAACCCTGGCCCTGGCCACGCCGGTGCTGTTGGCCGGCTGCGCCAGCCCGAGCCCAAGCGATTACGCCAGCCAGACGCCCACGCTCGACCTGCGCCAGTACTTCAACGGCAAGCTGCTGGCGCACGGCATCGTCACCGACCGCAGCGGCAAGGTGACTCAGCGCTTCACGGTGTTGATCACCGGCACCTGGGTGGGCGATAGCGGCACGCTGGACGAGCAGTTCAGCTATGCCGACGGCCGGCGTGAGCAGCGTGTCTGGACGCTGCTGCGCGGCGCCGACGGCCGCTACACCGGGCGCGCCGCCGACGTGCTGGGCCAGGCCGACGGCCAGGCCAGCGGCAATGCGCTGAACTGGCGCTACACCCTGCTGCTGCCGGTGGACGGCCGCACCTGGGAGATCAACTTCGACGACTGGATGTTTCTGGTCGACGACCAGGTGATGCTGAACCGCGCGGTGATGAGCAAGTTCGGCGTCCGGCTGGGCGAGGTGCTGTTGTCGTTCCGGCGCCTGCCGGCATGAGCGCCGCAGCCGCCAGCGCCCGCCCAGGCAGCGCGCCATGTCGCTGAACCCCCGCATCACCGGCTGGCGCGGCCAGCAGGTCTGGCTGGTGGGCGCGTCCACCGGCATCGGCCGGGCCACTGCCAGCCGGCTGCACGGCCTGGGCGCATCGGTCACCGTCTCGGCCCGGGGCGCCGCCGCACTCGACGGCTTTTGTGCCGAGCATCCCGGCGCCCAGGCGCTGGCATTCGATGTCACCGACGCCGCCGCCGTGCAGGCCGCCGCACAAACCTTGCTGCAACGCCACGGCCGCATTGACCTGGCGATGTACTGCGCTGGCCACTACCGCCCGATGCAGGCCACCGCCTTCGATCTGGCCGATGCGCTGCGCCACCAGCAGATCAACTACGTCGGCGCGCTGCACCTGCTGGACGCCGTGCTGCCCGCGCTGCTGCGCCAGGCCGCTGCCGGCACGCCCGCGCACTTGAGCCTGGTGGCCAGCGTGGCCGGCTACCGCGGCCTGCCCAACGCACTGGCCTACGGGCCGACCAAGGCCGCGCTGATCAACCTGGCCGAGGTGCTGTTTCTGGATCTGGCGCCGCGCGGCGTGGGCATCTCGCTGGTCAACCCGGGCTTTGTCGAAACCCCGCTGACGGCGCAAAACAGCTTCCACATGCCGGCCTTGATCACGCCCGAGGCAGCGGCGCTGGCCATCGTGCAGGGCTGGACGGCGGGCGAGTTTGAAATCCACTTTCCGAAGCGCTTCACCCGGTTCTTGAAAGCGCTGCGCGCGCTGCCCGATTCGCTGTACTTCGGTGCGGTGCGCCGCGCCGTGCGGGTGTGACGGCGGTGGCGCTGCCGCAGGCCGGGGCCGCGCCCGCCCGCCACGCTGACCCGCGCATGCAGCGCGTCATCCGGTTTTTTGAGGCCCTGGCCCCGGCCGATCTGCTGGCGCTGGGCCGCATCTACCACGAGCAGGCGTGCTTCAAAGACCCGTTCAACCAGGTGCAGGGCCTGGCCGAGGTGGCGCGCATCTTCAACCACATGTTCAGCACGCTGGACCAGCCGCGATTTGTGGTGATCGACGCGGTGGCGGCCGGTGACGACGCCTTCCTGACCTGGGATTTCACCTTCCGCACCCGGGGCGCGCGTGGCCGGGCGATGACCATCCACGGCGCCAGCCACCTGCGCTTTGGCGCCGACGGCCGGGTGTCGATGCACCGCGACTACTGGGACGCCGCCGAGCAGTTGTACGAGAAATTGCCGCTGGTCGGCACGCTGATGCGCTGGTTG
>JANMKO010000031.1:0-10869 GCA_031372085.1 Betaproteobacteria bacterium | reverse complement strand
TTGAGCCTGGTCATCACCAACCCGAATCCGGTGCCGTTGAGCGCGCTGGCCTTTACCGACGCCTTTCCGGCGGGCCTGGTGGTGGCCAGCACGCCGAATGCGGTGAACGGTTGCGGCGGCACCTTCAGCGCAGCAGCGGGTGCCACCAGCATCGCCCTGAGCGGCGGCAACCTGGCGGCCAACCAGAGCTGCACGCTCAGCGTGGCGGTCGGCAGTGCGGCGGCCGGCGACTACAGCAACACCTCCGGGGGTGTGAGCAGCTTCGCGACCGGCACCGCCGGTGCGCCCAGCAATACCGCCGTGCTGACCGTCAACGCACCCGGCGGCGTGCAACTGTCGGGCAATGTCTACAGCGACGCCAACCACAACCACCAGCGCGACAGCGGCGAGGCCGGCACCGGCCTGCTGCTGTATGCCAAGCTGGTGGCGGCCAGCGCGCCGGGCGGGCCGGCCGCGCAGGCGGTGCTGGTGGACGCCGCCAGCGGTGCCTACCAGTTCAGCAGCGTGGCGGCGGGTGAATACAGCATCGTCATCGACGACAACAGCACGCTGGCCGACGTGACGCCCACGCTGCCGGCGGCCTGGACCGGCACCGAGATCGGCGATCAATACCGGCGCAATGTGGTGGTGGCGGCGGTGGACCAAAGCAACTTGAACCTGGGCCTGTTCAACGGCAACCTGGTCAGCGGCCGGGTGTTCCGCGACAACGGCGCGGGTGGCGGCACGCCCAACAATGCGCTGCAGGACGGCGCTGAAGTGGGATCGGCGGCGGTGCTGCTGCGGCTCACCAACGCGGCCGGCAGCACAACCTACGACAGCACCAGCACCGACGGCGCGGGCAATTACCGGCTGTGGGTGCCGGCCGCGCTGGCCGGCAGTGCGCTGCGCGTGGCCGAAGAAAACCCGGCCGGCCAGCGCTCGGTGGGCGGATCGGTGGGCGGCAACGCCGGTGCCAGCTACGACCGGGCTGCCGACAGCATCACCTTCACCTACAGCGCTGGCAATAACACCAGCAACCTGAACTTTGCCGATGTCGCCATCGAAACCCTGGTGGGCGGCCAGCAGCGCAGCGCCGCAGCCGGCGAGGCGGTGTTTTATGCCCATACCTTCGTGCCCGGCACCGGCGGCAGCCTGGCGTTTGCCACCAGCAGCAGCGCCGGCTGGCCAGTCACCTTGCTGCGCGACGCCAATTGCAACGGCGTGGTGGACGCCGGTGAAAGCGTTGTCAGTGCGCCCATCACCACCAGCGCCGGCACGCCGGTGTGCGTGATCGCCAAGGTCAGCGTGCCCACCGGCGCGCCCGTGGGGGCGCTGGATGTCACCAGCCTGCAAGCGCTGCTGGTCTACAGCAACGCCAGCCCGGCGCTGTCGGTGACGCTGACCAACGACGACCTGACGACGGTGGCCGGCAGCGGCTCGGGCTTGCTGCTGGTCAAGAGCCTGGACAACCCAACGCCGCTGCCGGGCGCGCGCATCACCTACACCATCACGTACACCCACCAGGGCAGCGGCGCGATCACGGGGCTGCGCATCCATGACGCCACACCCGCCTTCACCCGCTTTGTCAGCGCGGCCTGCATCCCGCCGCTGCCTGCCGGCCTGGCCACCTGCAGCGTCAGCGCCAGCCCGGCGGCCGGTGCCAGCGGTGCGATCGAGTTCACGCTCACCGGCACGCTGCTGCCCAATGCAGCGGGGCAGGTGAGTTTTGCGGTCGATGTGCTGTGACGGCGTTGTGAGGGCCCTCCGCACAGCGCACCGCAGGCACGCGGGGGCACCGCTTACAGTGCGCGAGGTATGCCCCTGTCTGCCTTGCACCGATTTTTGATGAAGCGCCACCGCATCGCCCTGCATTGGCAAGTGGCGCTGGCCGGCAGTGCGCTGGCGGGCGTGTTGGTGGCCGCCGTGCTGCTGTTGTCCGAGCGCCTGCTGGTGTCGCACTTCGAAGCCCTGGCACAAGCCCAGGCCGATGATGTGGCGCGCACCCTGTCCAGGTCGTTTTTGCGGGCGTTGGAGCGCCGCGCCGCCGAGCTGGCCCTGCTGTCACGCTCGGTCGATCTGCTGCATCTTGATCGGCCCGACACGCTGCACGACGGGCTGCAGCGGCTGGCTGACGCCGAGCCGACCTACCGCGCGATGGCGGTGTCCGACCTGCACGGCAAGGTGCTGGCGGTCACCGACGCGGCCCGGCTGCCACCCTCCGTGGCCGGCTGGCCGGTGGCGTCCCTGGCTGTCAGCGGGCCCTGGCTCACCGACAGCCGCCTGGCGCCCGCCGCGCCGGATGCCAAGCCGGTGTTTGGCATCGATGCCGGCGTGCCGCTGTTTGATGCGGTGGGCCGGCTGCGCGGTTTGCTGCTGGCCGAGCTGGACCTGGACTGGTTCCGTCGCTCGCGCGATGAGGTGCTGGCCCGCGCCGACAACCTGACGGTGCTGTCGGTGGCGGTGTTCTCCAGCGACGGCCGGCCGCTGATCAATGACCAGCCCGAGCTGAACCGGCGGGCGCTGCAGGCTTACGGCGCGCGCCTGCCCGGCAGCCAGGTGGGGCACCTGCGCTACGGCCCCGACGCCACCCGCGTGCTGGTGACGCAGCGCGAATTGCAGCCCCGCCATGCCGTGGCCGGGCTCAACTGGCAGGTGGTGGTGACGCAAGACCTGGACGCCGCGCTGCGCCCGGTGCAGCACCTGCAGCGGCTGGTACTGCTGTTTGGCGTGGCGCTGGTCTTGCTGTTTTCCGGTCTTGTCTACTGGCTGGCGCGGCGCGTGGTGCAGCCGTATGCCGGGCTGCTGGCGGCGGTGAATGCACGATTCCTGCATGACGACGGCGCCCAGGCCACCGGCCTGACGCGCTACCTGGACGCGGTCTCGACGCAGCTTGAGCGGCTGCCGGCGCTGGCCAGTGCGCTGCCCGGCGGCCCGCCTGGCGCGCTGGGGGCAACGCCGCCCCTGCGCATCGGCGACATGCTGGCCCTGGTGGCCGGCGATGCGGCCCGCCTGCAGCGCTTGCTGGACGTGCTGCCCATCGGCGTGGCGGTATTCGACGGCGATCTGCGCGTGCTGTACTGGAACCGCCACTGCGAAACCCTGTTTGGCTGGCCAGCGGCCGACGTGCTGGGCCGCCGGCCGTGGGAGAGCTTTGCCCCCGAGATGAGCGCGCTGCAAACCGCCGAATCGATCCACCGGGTGAATGAGCAGCACGAAACCTATGCCGTGACGCGCAACGGCACGCGGCGCGACGGCAGCCCGATCCAGTGCGGCTGGACGGTGTCACCCGAGCGCGACGCCCAGGGCCGGCTGGTGCGCGCCCTGGCGCTGGTGCAAGACCTGACCGAGCGCGTGCGCGCCGAGACCAGCCGGGCTCAGGACGCGGCCGACATCCGCGCCCTGGCGCGCCAGTTGCTGGAGCATGAGGCGCAGGTCACGCGCCGGCTGGCGCAGACCCTGCACGACCGGCTGGGCCAGACCATGTCGGCCCTGCGCCTGGCGTTTGACGCCATCGACGCCCGGGGCGGTGACCCGGCCGCTTGGCGGGCCAGCCCGATGGGCTGGCTGATCGACCAGGCGGTGCGCCAGGTGCGCGATGCGCTGGTCGAATTGCGCCCGCCGCTGCTTGACCAGCAGGGCCTGCATGCCACGCTCGACAACGAGGTGCGTGGCCTGTGGCGCAACCCGAACCGGGTGCGCATCGCGCTGACCAGCAACGACGCTGCGGTTGCGGCCCACTACCCGGCCGAGGTGGAGTACGCCGCGTTCATGGTCAGCCGTGAGGCAATGGCCAACGCCTTGCTGCACGCCCGGCCGCACCACATCGGCGTGCACATGACGGCGCTGGCGATGTCCTTGACGGTTGAGATCAAGGACGACGGTGGCGGTTTTGACCCCATCCAATCGCCGCCCGCAGGCCATCTGGGCCTGGTGGGCATGCGCGAGCGGGCGCTGGCGGTGGGCGCGGTGTTGACCGTGAAATCGCTGCCGGGCTTGGGCAGTTGCGTGCACTTCGAATGGCGCGGCCCGTGCGCGGCCACGCCGGATGCGGCCAACGCGGCCAGCCCCGCCACGCCCAGCGACCCCAGCGCCATCCTGTCCAGCAGCCCCGGCATCGCCTGCGAGGCCACCCCATGACCCGGGTCTATTTGGTCGATGACCACACCATGGTGCGCGAGGGGCTGCGTGCGGTGTTTGTGGCCAACGGCCTGGACGTGGTGGGTGAGGCGGCCGATGTCACCGAGGCAATGGCCGACATCGTGCGGCTGGTGCCCGACATCGTTTTGCTCGACCTCGGGCTGGAGGGCCGCTCGGGCCTGGACCTGCTGGCCCGGCTGCAACAGCGCAAGCAGGCCACCCGCGTGGTGGTGCTGACGATGTCGAGCCAGCCGCGCCACCTGGCCGAGGCCTGGCGGCTGGGGGCGGCGGCTTATGTGCTCAAAGGCTCACACGGCGGCACGGTGTTGCAGGCCATCAACACCGCCTTGCGGGGCGGGCGTTTTCTCGATCCGGCGCTGGCCGCGTTGAACGGTGATCTGGTCGGCGGTGTTGAGCCCGAAGACCGGCTGGCACAACTGTCGATCCGCGAGCGCGAGGTGATGCTGTTGGTGGTCAACGGCCACAGCAGCGCGGCCATCGCGCCGCTGCTCAACCTGTCGCCCAAGACGGTGGACACCTACCGCAGCCGGCTGATGCAAAAGCTGGGCGTGGCCGATGTCACCGGCCTGGTGCGCTATGCCGTGCGCGAGGGGCTGATCGATGCGGCCGTGGGCCCGGGCCCGCGCTGAGCGCGGCGCCGTTGCGGGTGGATTCAGGCCGACGCACCGGCCGCCAGGCAACGCGCCAGCAGGGCGCTGGCGTGCCGGGGGTCTTGGGTTTGTTGGCCCTCGCTGATGCGGGCCAGCGGGCCAGCCAGCGTGCGCATGGCGTCGCCCGGCCGGCCCTGGCCGGCCAGCAAGCGGGCCACGCTGGTGGCGCAGCGCAGTGCCAGCCCGTTCATCTGGCCGTCTTGCGCCAGCGCCAGGCCCCCGTGCAGCCAGCCGGCCGCCTGGCCATCGGGGCGCCCGGCTTGCAGCCACAGCACGCCCTTCAAGCGCAGCAGCTCGGGGGCATAAAAACGCTCACCGCTGCGCTCTACCAGCGCCAGGGCATCGTCCAGGTGGGCCAGCGCCTCGTCGGGCTGGCCGGCCAGCGCCAGGCCCTCGGCCAACAGCGCCAGGTGAAACGGCCGCGTCACCACCGCACCGCTGGCGGCCCACAGGGCCAGACCCTGGCGCATGGCCGCCAGGCCGGCCGCCACGTCGCCTTGCTCGGCCAGCAGCCGGCCGCCCACCACCCGGGCCTGGGCCAGCCAGAGTGAAAACCCGCCCGCCTCACAACAGGTGATGGCGCGCTGCGCGGCTTGCAGGCCGGCGCGGGTCTCACCCCGGAAGTGGTGCACCACGGCCAAAAAACCGCAGGCCTCACCGATGCGGCCCGGGTGGCCCAGCGCGTCGGCCTGGGCCACGGCCTGCTGGGCCAAATGCAAGGCCCGGTCGGCCTGGCCCAACTGCCACAACGCCCAGGCCGAGTAGCTCAGGCTGCGCAGCGCCGTGGCCGCCACCGCAGCCGGCGCGCCGGCCACCGATGGCGGCGCCGCACCCGGCCCCAACAACGCCAGCGCGGGTTGCAACTGGCCCTGGTGGAACAGGATCACGGCCTGCGCCCACGCCGATTGGCGCCGCGCGGCTGCATCAGGCTGCGGCCCCAGGCTGTGCACCACCTGCTGCACGATGGCTTGGGCGCGGTCAAAGTCGGCCCGCATGAAGTGGTAGCCGGCCAGGCCCAACCGGGCCTGGACCAGCGCGGCGGCGTCGGCGGCGGCAGCGCCTGCCCGGGTGGCAGCCAGCGGCACAGCGCCGTCGGTGCCGGTACCACCCAGACCGTCGGCCAGCACGCGCGCCCGGTCATAAACGACAGCCACCGCGTCAGCGCCGTAGCCGGCAGTGGCCACCAGCCGGTTGGCCAGCAGCAATTGCAGCGCCAGCTCGGTGCGGTCGCGGGCCGGCCCGGCGGGCTGGCGCGCCAGCAGCGCCAGTGCCCGCCGCAGATGCGCCATCGCCTCGCCCAGCGCCTGCCGCTGGGCAGCGTGGTAGGCGGCTTGCTGCCAGGCCGCCAGCGCCTGGGCGTCCAGCCCGGCTTGCTCATAGTGCAGCGCCAGCCGCTCGGGCTGGCTGTCGCACAGCGCGCCAAACTGGCTTTGCAGCACCGCCGCGATGGCGCCATGCAACTGGCGCCGGTCACGCGCCAGCAGCGATTGGTGGGCGGCGTCGCGCACCAGCGCATGCTTAAAAACATACAACTGGTGGTCGCCCTCGCCCTGCACGCTGAGCAGGCCGGCGCGTGCCAGATCGGCCAGCCCAGCGCCCAGCGTGGACAGGCGGATGGGCGATGCGGCGTGGCCATTGACGGCATGGATCAGCGCCGGTGAGAACGAGCGGCCCAGCGCACCGCCCAACTGCGCCGCCTGCTTGGCCTGGGGCAGTTGATCGAGCCGGGCCATCAGCAGGCCCTGCAAGGTCTCGGGCACGGCGTCGCGCAGCACGCCGGCCACATCGGCCCCGGGTTGGCGCACCGCCAGCAGCGCGGCCATGCGGGCTGACTCCTCGATGTACAGCGGCACGCCGTCGGCCCGGTCGGCCAGCCAGCGCACCAGGTCGGCGTCAAGCAGGGCGCCACCGATGGCGCCCTGCACCAGGCTGCGCGCGGCGTCGGCGCCCAGGCCGGTGAGGGCCAGCACGGGGGCCTGGAACGGCGCAGCGGCCAGGCCGGGACCGGTGCGCACGGTGATCAGCAGCAGCACGGGCTGGTGCGGCGGGCCGTCGATCAGCCGCTGCACCAGGGCCTGGGTGGACGGGTCGATCCAGTGCACGTCCTCGAAGATCAGGCACACCGGCGCCTGGTCGGTCAGGCCTTGTGCCACCCGCAGCAGCAAATCCATCGTGCGCTGGCGGCGCTGCTCGGCCGAGCCGCCCGGTGCGTCTGGCGCAGCGGCCGCGCCAAAGACGCTGTCCGGCGCCGCACCTGATTCTTCCGCCGGCAGTGACAGCAGCGCGCCCAGCAGGGCCAGCGCGTCTTGCCCGCCGGGGCCGGTGGTCACCTCCAACTGGCGCAGCCGCTGGCGTTGCAGCGCCGGGTCATCACCGTCCTGGATTTGCAGGCGCCGCCGCAGCACGTCGATCAGCGGCTGGAAGGCGCTGCCGCTGTGCTCGGGCGCGCAGCAGCATTCAAGGGTGCGGTGGCCGGCGGCGGCCAGGCTTTGCCGGAACTCACGCACCAGCCGCGATTTGCCGATGCCGGCCTCACCTTGCAACATCAGCACCTGGCGCCGGCCGGCCAGCGTGGCGCGCCAGTGCTGGTGCAGGCGCTGCAGCTCGGGCTCACGGCCGATGAAGGCCGTCAGGTGCGCCTGGGCATCAAAGCGCTCGGTGCCTTGCACCGGCCGCTCACCGAGCACCCGGTACACCGCCCCACCGCCACCCACGCCCTCAAAGCCCTTCAGCGTGGCCGCTGTCTCGGCGGGGCCGTACTCAAAGCGCTCACCGGCGATTTGCCGGGTGGCCGCGCTGGCCAGCACACCCCCGGCTGGCGCCTGGCCCTGCAGCCGGGCGGCGTGGTGCACCGCGCTGCCCACCGGCTGGCCGTGGCGGATGACCACCCGGCCGGTGGAGATGCCGATGCGCACCTGCAGGCCCAGATCGTCCAGCGCCCGGCTCAGCGCCAGGCCGGCGCGCAACGCGGCGGCGGCAGCGTCTTCACTGGCGGTGGGGTAGCCGAAGTAGCACATCAGGCCGTCGTCGCCCTGCGGGTCGTCGGCCAGGCCGGCGTGCTGGCGGGCGATGTCGGCCACGCGCTGGTGGTAGTGGGTCAGGCGCTCGCTGTATTCCTCATCGCCCAGCCGGTGCATCAAGCCGGTGGAGCCCACCAGATCGCAGGCCAGGATGGTGATCTGGCGCACATCGTCGCCGGCCGGCAAGGGCCGGCGGGTGGGCTCCATGCTGACCAGCAACTGGCGCTGCACGGCAAACCGGGTGCCCAGGGGCTGTGGCGCGCTGCGGGGCGCGCCGTGGATAGCGTGATCGGTCAGATCGCACGGCAGGGGGCCCAGCACGGCCAGCTCCCAGGGCACTGCCGCCAGCGCGTCGGTGATTTGCAGCCGCAGCGGGCCAGGGGGCTGGCCGGTCAGCGCCTGGCGCACGCCGGGCGGCAGCAGGGCGGCCGCCAGCGTGGTGCCGAACGCCAACAGGCCGGCAGACGCGCGGGCGCCGGCTGGCCCAGCGTCACCCGACCAGGGGGCCAGCCCACCAGGCGGCAGCCTGTGGCGCGCTTGCAGCGCCAGTTGCTGGCCGTCGCACAGCAAGAAGACCAGCCCACCGGCGGCATCGTCGATGATGCTCAGGGTGATGGGCAGGGTGATGGGCAGCGCGGCCGGTGCCACAGCGCCTGGGCTCAGCCGGTCGGGGCTGGCACCGGCGCGCCAGACATCAGGCCCTGCTGGGCAGTGAGCGTCAGTGGCCACCGCCGAGGTAAGCCGCTTTGACGGCCGGGTCGTCACGCAACTGGGCGGCCGGCCCGTGCAGCGAGATGCGGCCGTTCTCCAGCACATAGCCGTAGTCGGCCACGGCCAGCGCGGCGGCGGCAAACTGCTCGACCAGCAGCATCGTCACGCCTTCACTTTTGAGCCGGGCGATGATGCGGAAGACCTCGTCTACCAGGATCGGCGCCAGGCCCATCGACGGCTCGTCGAGCAGCACCACCTCGGGGTTGAGCATGGTGGCCCGGGCCATCGCCAGCATCTGCTGCTCACCGCCCGACAAGGTGCCGGCCAGTTGCAGCCGGCGCTCTTTGAGGCGCGGGAACAGCGCCATCGCCCGCTCCAGATCGGCCGCCACATCGCCTTTGGGCCGGGCGCCGGTGTAGCGCGGGAAGGCCCCCAGCCGCAGGTTGTCGGTCACCGTCATGGTGGCAAATACGCGCCGGCCCTCAGGTGAGTGGGCCAGCCCCAGCCGGGCGATGTGGAACGACTCCAGGCCGTCGATGCGCTGGCCGTTGAGCGTGATCTCACCGGCACTGGGCGCGATCATGCCCGAGACGGCGCGCATCGTGGTGGTCTTGCCGGCGCCGTTGGAGCCGATCAGCGTGACGACTTTGCCGCGTGGCACCGTCATCGAGATGCCGTGCAGCACCTCGATCTTGCCGTAGCCGGCGTGCAGGTTGTTGATGGTCAGCATCGGGTTGCGCTCCTCAAGCCGGCTGGCCGTCATGGGCCAGTGCGTCGCCGGCCTGGCCACCGAGGTAAGCCTCGATCACTTTCGGGTCAGCCTGCACCGCTGCCGGCTTGCCCTCAGCGATCTTCTGGCCGAAATCGAGCACCGAGACGGTGTCGCAAACCGACATCACCACGTCCATGTGGTGCTCGATCAGGATCAGCGTGATGCCGTGGCTGCGGATCTTGCCGATGATCTCGATCAGCTCTTTGATGTCGGGCGCGGTCAGGCCGGCGGCCGGCTCATCGAGCAGCAGCAGTTGCGGGTCAAGCGCCAGCGCCCGGGCAATCTCCAGCAGGCGCTGCTTGCCGTAAGGCAGGTTGCGCGCTTCTTCATGCGCCAGGTCTTGCAGGCCGACAAATTGCAGCAGGCCCAGGCCGCGTGCGGTGGCCTCTTTGTCCTCGCGCTTGTAGCGCGGGCTGTGCAGCGCCACGTCCACCAGGTTGCTGGCAAAAGTGTGGTGCAGGCCCACCATGACGTTTTGCAGCGCCGTCATCTCACCAAACAACTGCACATTCTGGAAGGTGCGGGCAATGCCCGACAGCGCAATATCCGACGACGTGCGGCCCACCACCGACCGGCCGGCAAACGATATTTCACCGGCCGTGGGCAGGTAGATGCCGGTCAGCACATTCATCATCGTGCTCTTGCCCGAGCCGTTGGGCCCGATCAGGCCGTGCACCGTGCCGCGCTTGACGACCAGATCCACATCGTTCAGCGCTTTGAGGCCGCCAAACTGCATCAGCACATGGTTGGCGGTGAGCAGCGCGTCCTGGCCTTGGCCGGGCGACGCCGCCTTGGCATCGACCAGCGCATCGCCGCCCAGCGGCGCCACCTGCGCCTCGTCAAACTGGTTGCCACGGGGCTTCAAATTGAAGGCATTGCGCACAAAACCGACGATGCCGTCCTGCAGGTAATACACCACAAACAGCGTGATCAGGCCAAAAATCGACAACCGCCAATCCGTCATGGTTTGCAGCACAAACGACACCGCTGCCAGCGCAATGCTGCCCACCACTGGCACGCCAGCGGTGCGCCAGGTGGTTTTGCCGCGCTGCACCGAGAGCACCGCGCCAATCGTCACGCCCACCGCGATGGCCACGGCCACGTAGCGGAACAGCACCAGATCGTCCAGCAGCTTGGGCAGCAGCACGATGATGGTGGCGCCCAGCAGCGCGCCGGTGCGGGTTTTGCGCCCACCCATGATGATGGCCAGCAAGAACATCACCGTCAGCTCAAAGTTGTAGGTGTTGGGTGAGATGTACTGCTCGCTGTAGGCATACAGCGCACCGGCCAGCCCGGCCAGCCCGGCGCTGATGACAAAGGCGTACACCTTGTAGCGGTAGACCGACACGCCCATGCAGTCAGACGCCACCGGGCTGCCACGCAGCGCCTCAAAAGCCCGGCCCAGGTGCGAGCGCAGGATGCGGTGCACCACAACCAGTGACAGCAGCAACATCACCAGCACCACCCAGTAAAAGCCGCGCTCATCGAGTTGCGTGCCAAACAGCGCTGGCTTGGCCAGCTTGATGCCGAGCGGGCCTTCGGTGAGAAAGGTCATCTCGTTGATCAAGATCTGGATGAT
>JANMKO010000799.1:0-1933 GCA_031372085.1 Betaproteobacteria bacterium | reverse complement strand
TCGACATACTTGGGCGCGAACATCGCGCCGTCGTTCGGGCCGCCCAGAATACGGCCCACGTCTTTGTGGCGGTCGATGATCTTCAAATGCCCGGCGTTGTCAAGAAAACCGGCGTCGCCGCTGTGAAACCAGCCGTCGGCGCTCAGGGCCTCGGCGGTGGCGGCAGGGTTTTTATAATATTCTTTCAGCAAACCCGGGCTTTTGATCAAAATCTCGCCGGTCTCGCCCAGCCGGATTTCGACGCCCGCAATCGGCACGCCCACGGTGTCGGCACGGGCCTGGTGGTCAGGCTGCAAGCAAACAAACACAGCGGTTTCGGTCGAGCCATACAACTGCTTTAAATTAATGCCGATCGAGCGGTAAAAGCTGAACAGGTCGGGCCCGATGGCCTCACCGGCGGTGTAGGCCACGCGCACCCGGCTCAAACCGAGTGAATTGCGCAGCGGGCCGAAAATCACCCAATCCCCCAGCCGCCATTTGAGGCGGTCGATCAGCGACACCGGCAGCCCGTCCAGCCGATCAGGCCCGACCCGCCGCGCCAGCGCCATGCAGGTGCGGAACAACCAGCGCTTGGGGGCTGCGGCGTCTTCCATCCGGATCATCACGGTGGTGAGCAGGCCCTCAAAAATGCGCGGCGGCGCAAAGTAGTAGGTGGGGCCCACCTCTTTCAAATCGATGGTGACGGTGGCCGCCGACTCAGGGCAGTTGACGATGTAGCCGCAGGCCAGCCACTGGGCGTAGCTGAAGATGTTCTGGCCGATCCAGGCCGGCGGCATGTAGGCCAGCACTTCTTCCTGCGCGGTGAGTTTGTCGAAGGCGGCGCCGGCCTGGGCCCGGTCGATCAGGCTGAAATGGGTGTGCACCACGCCCTTCGGGTTGCCGGTGGTGCCCGAGGTGTAAAACATGGCCGCCACGTCCTGCGGCTGGGTGCGCACCACCTCGGCATCAAAAAAGCCCGGGTGGCGCTGGGCGTGGGCGGCGCCGGCCTCGACCAGCGCATCGAGTGACGCCAGGCCCGGCTCATCGTATTTGCGCAAGCCGCGCGCATCGTCAAACCACAGGTGGGCCAGCTGCGGGCACTGCGGGCGGATCTCCAGCAGTTTGTCCACCTGCTCCTGGTTCTCGACGATGGCAAAAGCCACCTCGGCGTTCTGGATGGGGAAGACAAACTCGGTGCTGGCAGCGTCCTGGTACAGCGGAATCGGCACCGCGCCCAGTGCCTGGGCGGCCAGCATGCTGGCGTACAGCCGGGGCCGGTTGTCGCCCACCACCACCAGGTGCTGGCCGCGTTGCAGGCCGGCCGCCGCCAAGCCGTGGGCCAGTTGGCGCACCAGCGCGGCCAACTGGGCCCAGCTGGTGGTTTGCCAGATGCCATATTCTTTCTCGCGCAGCGCAGCGGCGTCGGGCCGCTGGCGGGCGTGGTCAAGCATCAAGCGGGGAAAGGTGGTGGGCACCAGCAAGGCTCCTGGGATCACGGCCCGCCCGGTTGGGGCGGCACCCTGATCAGGCTTGAATGCTAGGCTGGGCTTTGACGCCAGCTTGTCGGTTGGACGACAATTTAAGGGTGTGTACCCAGCGGACTTTCCCGCAGGCCGGCTTGGCAGTCTTTTCCCGAATCACCTTGGGGCCGGTGGAAGGCCGATGGCGCCGGGTGACCGGATGCCTACGTGTCATCCGCCGCCGTCCGCAAGCGGCCGGCGGCTCCCTCTTTACCCCCGGCATCCGGTCACCCAGCGCCCTCGGCCCGGCAGCGGCGGTGGCGACGGGGTTCTGCAAAACCTGCCGCACTACCCTGGTGATGGAGCGTCGGGGTGGGTTTGCGTGTTTTGGGGAGGTTAAAGGGGGGGCGGCGGCCCCGTTTGGGCGGCGGGGGACGGGGTGAGCCCGGAGTCAAAAAGTCCAGTGGTCTGTTTGTGGCAGGCGAACGCCCGGG
>JANMKO010000796.1:0-1702 GCA_031372085.1 Betaproteobacteria bacterium | reverse complement strand
GACAAGTGCCAGCTCATCAACTCGGGGTTGACGAAGCCGTCTTTGATACCAAACAAAAAGCCCGCCAGCCCGGCCAGCCCGCCGGAGATGACAAACGCCGCCAGCTTGTACGGGTAGGTTGAGAAGCCGGTGGCCCGCATGCGCTGCTCATTGGCCTTGATGCCGGCCAGCGCCCGGCCAAAGCGTGAGCGCAGCAGCACCGCCAAGAAGCCGAACACGGCGGCCAGACAGCCGAGGGTGAAGAAGTAGATCGCGCCGGCCTGGTCCAGATTCAGCAACTGGATGGCGCCCGCCGCGCCACCGATCACCAGCACCGGCTTGCGCGCCAGGTAGATGCCGTCGGTGCCACCGCCCAGCGGCGTGTCATGCACGATGTAGTAGGCCATTTGCGCAAACGCCAGCGTGACCATGATGAAGTACACGCCCTGGGTGCGCAGCGACAGTGCGCCCATGAACAGCGCGTAGGCTGCCGCCGCCAGCACACTGGCCGGCAGCAGCCACAGCAGCGACGCCGCGCCGTCGGCCGGCGACAACAGCACCGCCGCATACGCGCCGATGCCAAAAAACGCCGCATGGCCAAAGCACACCAGGCCGGTGGCGCCCACCAGCAATTCCAGGCTGAGCGCAAAAACGGCGTAGACCATGATCTTGGTGACCAGATCCAGCCCGTACGGCCCGGCGACCAGCGGATAGGCCGCCAGCAGCCCCATGCAGACCAATACGAATGCCAACCGGCCGCCGCCGCCGCCAAGCGGCCGCCGCGGCGCCGGCTTTGCCGGGCCGCTGGCGGCGCCCCCTGGGGGGAGGCGACCGAAGGGCGCATCGAGGGGGGTCATCTCATCCCGCCTTGAAGAGGCCATTCGGCTTCCACAACAAGATCAGCGCCATCAGCAGGTAGACCAGCACCCCGGCGGCCTGCGGAAAAATCACCTTGCCGAAGGTATCGACCACGCCGATCAGCAGCGCGGCCAGCAGCGCACCCCGGATCGAGCCGATGCCGCCGATCACCACCACCACAAAGCAGATGATCAGCACCTGGTTGCCCATGCCCGGGTAGACGGACGACACCGGCGCGGCCACCATGCCGGCCAGCACCGCCACCGCCATGCCGGCGGCAAACACCACCCGGTACAAAAACTGGATGTCGATGCCGAGCGACTGCACCATCTCGCGGTTGGTTGATCCGGCGCGAATCATCATGCCCAGCCGGGTGCGGGTGAAGACAAGGTACATGCCGAGCGCCAGCGCCAGGCAGACGCCGGAGATGAACAGCCGGTACACCGGGTAGGTCATCAGCGCGCCCAGCGGCAGGGTGCCGGCCAGGAAGGCGGGCACCGGCACACCGTGCACCTCGTCGCCCACCAGCAGGCTGCGCAGCTCTTCAAACACCAGGATCAGGCCGTAGGTCATCAGCACCTGCTGCAAGTGTTCTCGCTCATAGAGAAAGCTGAAGAACGCCCATTCCAGCAGGTAGCCGGCGATCACCGCCAGCACCACGCCCACCGCCAGCGTGGCAAAAAACCCGCCGCCAAAGGTGCTGGCCACCAGCGGCGCCAGCGCATAGGCCATGTAGGCGCCGATCATGTAAAAACTGCCGTGCGCCAGGTTGATGACGCCCATGATGCCGAAGATCAGCGTCAGCCCCGAGGCCACCAAAAACAGCAGCAGGCCGTACTGCAAGGCGTTCAGGCACTGGATGAGA
>JANMKO010000740.1:0-2008 GCA_031372085.1 Betaproteobacteria bacterium | reverse complement strand
CACCCGCACCCGCACCCGTGCCCGACAGCCCGACCACCGAATTGGTGTAGCCCTCACCGTAGCTGCCCAGCGGCACGCCGATCAGCGCCGCCGGCCCACCCGGCTGGCCGAAGTGCGCCGCCAAAGCCGCCCAATAGCCGGGCGCCAGCTCGGCCAGTTGGTCGGGCAGCAGCGGCACCGCCGTCTCGGGCGCCAGCACCAGATCGGCATCAGCGGCCAGCAGCGCCTGCGCCACCCAGTCCAGCGTGGCGGGCAGATGCTCGGCGGCAAATTTTTCATCCTGCGCCACATTGGTTTGCAGCAGCGCCACCCGCAACGTGCCGCTGGGTTGGGTGAAATCGGGCGCGCCGCGCACCGCCTGCCAGACCGCCGGCAGCGCCAGCACCGCCAGGCCCAGCAGCACGGGCAGCCAGGCCCGCCGCGCCTGGGCTGGCTGGCCCCGCGCCACCGCGCCGCCGCCCACCCGCGACGGGTGCCGGCCCAAAGCCGCGGCCAGGCCCATGCCGACACAGGCCGCCACCCACGCCACCAGCGCACCGGTGGCATACACGCCGATCCACGGCGCCAGCACCGCCAACGGCCCGTCCACCTGGCTGTAGCCGGTGGCCGCCCACGGAAAGCCGGTAAACCACACGCCGCGTGCCAGCTCGGCCGCCAGCCAGGCGGCGGCAAAGCGGGTGGCGTCCCGCATCGGCCGGCCGCGCCGCTGCCGCGCCACCCAAGCCAGGCCCAGCGCCAGGTAGACCGACAGCAAACCCGACAGCAGCGCCACCGCCGCCACCGCCAGCGGCGCCGGCAGGCCGCCGTAGCGGTGCAGGCTGATGAACAGCCACCAAGTGGCCGCGCCCAGCCAGGCGCAGCCAAACACCCAGCCCAGTGCGGCGGCGCGGCGCGGCGTGGCCTGGCCCACCAACCCCGCCAGCAGCGCAATGGCCAACAGCGGCAGCGGCCAGGCGGCGGGCTGAAAAAACGCCAGCGTCTGCACCGCGCCGGCCGCAGCGGCGGCCAGCAGCGCGGGCGCCTGGCGCCAGGCAGCGGATGGGGTCAAGCCGGCACCGTCAGGCCCGGCCGGTCACGGGCGGGCACCCGCCGGCGGCAGCGCTTGCCGCGCCACCCGGAACCAGCGCACCGCCCCGCCCCGCGTCAACATCACCTGGAACACCAGCCCGTCGGCGTTGGCCGACTCACCGCGCCGGGGCACGCGGCCCAGCTGGTGCGCGATCAGCCCGCCGATGGTGTCAAAGGCGTGCTCGGGCAGGCGGGTGCCGAATGCCAGGTTGACGGCGCTGATGTCGGTGTCGCCGGCCACCCGGTGGCTGCCGTCGGCCAGCGTGTAGATGCCGTTTTCAGCGGCCGTGGCGTCGTGGTCGAACTCGTCCTCGATCTCGCCGACGATCTCTTCCAGCACATCCTCGATCGTGATCAGCCCGGCGGTGCGGCCAAACTCGTCGATCACCATTGCCAGATGGTTGCGGTTGGATCTGAAGTCGCGCAGCAGCTCATTCAAATTCTTGCTCTCGGGCACAAACACCGCCGGCCGCAGCAAGGTGCGCAGGCTCAGGTCGGGTGAGCGTTGCAGCTTGAGCAAATCCTTGCTCATCAGGATGCCGATGACGTTTTCCCGCTCACGCTCAAACACCGGAAAGCGCGAATGCCCGGTCTCGATCACGCTGTGCAACAGCTCGTCATACGGCGCGTCGATGTCCAGCAAATCCATGCGCGGTGCGGCCACCATCACATCGCCCGCGCTCAACTCGGCCATGCGCAGCACGCCTTCCAACATCACCCGGCTTTCTGGGGCGATCAGCTCACGCTGCTCGGCGTCGGCCAGCGTGGCCATCAATTCGTCGGTGGAATCGGGGCCGGGCGACAAAAACTCGACCAGCCGCACAAACAGGCCGCGCTTGTCGGCCGACGGCGGCGCCGCGCGCTGCGGCGCGCGGCCAGAAGGGGGTTCAGACACAAGCGGTGTCGGTGGTGAAGGTGATCGAGAATAACCCAAGAAATT
>JANMKO010000735.1:0-3629 GCA_031372085.1 Betaproteobacteria bacterium | reverse complement strand
GGCTGGGAATCCCCAGCCGAGCATGAAAAAAGGGCTGAGAATCCCCAGCCGGAACATGAAAAAAGGCTGGGAATCCCCCAGCCTTTTGGCCCAACCAGCGCCACCGGCCAGCGCCACTGGCACCACCGGCGCGAAGCGGGTTTACTTGGTGGCCGACGCCGCCGGTGCCGCCATCGGGGCCGATGCGGCCTTCTTGGCGTGGTGCGCCTTGTGATGCTTTTTGTCGTGCATCGGCTTGGACGCATGGTCGGCCGGCATGGCGGCGGCCATCGGCGCGGACGCGCCCGCCATCGGCTTGGCAGCAGGCTGGGCAAACGACAGGGCGGCCACGCCCGACAGCAGGGCGGCGATGAGCAGGGACTTGGTCATGGTGATTTCCGATTCAAAACAGCTTCGATGGGGGCTCCGACGCTGTTGAGCGGGCTCGGCATTTGCCGGGCTTGTGGGCATAACGCCGGGTTTACCCGTGGGGTTGACAGCCTGTTTGCACAAACCCGGTGCGGCGGCGCCAGTGGCTCGGGCGGCGCCGGCTACAGCAGCGATTTAAGCGCCACCGCCGCGTCACAGGCCAGCGCCGGGGCCGGGTGGCGGCCGGTCTCCAGCAGCTTGCGCGCCATCATGTGGTCCATGGCGGCGTTGACCGATTCGACGCACACCAGCCGCTCGCCGATGTAGTGCAGCACCGAGAAGCTGGCGGCATTGGCGCCCGGCCGGCGGTGGCGGGCCACGCCGGGTGCGTCGGGCGCCGGCATCAACCCGGCCATCTGCAAGCGCAGCGCGCCCTGCTCAGACCAGAACCAGGGCAGCGCGGCATAAGCCGCCGCCTGGCCCTGCAAGGTGGCCGCAGCGGTGCGCGCCTGGTCGTTGGCGTTTTGCACCGACTCCAGCCGCAGCGCCGTGCCCGTGCCGGCCGCCCAGGCGCTGGCCACCGGAAACCGCGCCACATCGCCGATGGCCAGGATCTGCGGGTCGCTGCTGCGCATGGCCGCGTCCACCACGATGCCGTTGTCCACCCGCAGGCCGGCGGCGCTGGCCAGCGCGGTGTCGGGCTCGGCGCCGATGCCCAGCAGCAGCAGCTCAACGGGCTGCGGCACGCCGTTCACCTCGATGCTGTGCAGCTGTTGGCCGTCATGCACGATGGCGCCGATGCGCGCACCCAGCACAAACTCGATGCCACTGGCCTGGTGGGTGGCCAGGATATGGGCCGCCAGATCGGCCGACACCGAGCGCGACAGCAGGCGCGGTGCGGCCTCGATCACCTGCACCGCCAGGCCGAGCGCGCGGGCGGTGGCGGCCACCTCCAGGCCGATGAAGCCGCCGCCCAGCACCGTCAGTGATCTGGCGCCGGCCAGCCGCTGGCGCAGCGCGTGGGCGTGGGCGGCGCTGCGCAGCACGGCCACGTTGGCCAGCCCGTCGGGAAGGCCGGGCAACTGGCGCGCCCGTGCGCCGGTGGCCAGCACCAGCTGGGCGTAGCCCAGCGTGGTGCCCGATTGCAGGTGCAGCTGGCGCGTGGCGCGGTCGATGCGCAGCGCCGCATCGCCCAGGTGCAGCGTGATGCCGGCCTGTGCATACCAGGCCTCGGCGCGGTGCTGCTGGGGGGTCTCGTCCGGGCGCTTCAAAAAAGTCTTGGACAGCGGCGGGCGCTGGTAAGGCAGCAAGGCCTCGGCGCACACCAGGTGGGTTTGCGCGCCCAGGCCGGCCTCGGCCAGGGCGGCACACAACTGGGCGCCAGCATGGCCGCCGCCCACGATCACGATGGATGTCATGGGGTGGGATTGTCGGGCCGGTGGGCCGAGGCCGCGATGGCCAAGGTGGGCGCGTCAATACTGGCGCGCCGGCAGGTGCAGCACCAGGCCTTGCAGCGCCGGGGTCAGCTTGATCTGGCAGCTCAGCCGGCTGCCGACGCTGCGCGGCACGGCGGTGCAGCCCAGCATTTCCAGCTCATTGGCCTGTGGCGCGGGCAACTGGCTGATCCAGGCATCGCCCACCACCACATGGCAGGTGGCGCACATCGCCGAGCCGCCGCACTCGGCCACGATGCCGGGCACGCCATGGCCGGTGGCGGCCTGCATCACCGAGACGCCATCAGGCGCCTCGAAGCTGTGCACCGTGCCGTCGGCTTCGATCAGCGTGATGTCGGGCATGGCGGGTTCTCTTTCAAGGTCAACGGGCGATGCCGCGCATCATGCCGCCACCCGCTGCAGCGGCAGGGTGTCGAGCGCACGCAGGGTGTTGTTCAGCCGGCGTGCCACCGGCCCGGCAGGCGTCAGCGTCTTGACGCGCCGGGCCAGCGCGGTGAGCACCACCTCGCCCTTCAGCCGGGCCACCGCCTGGCCCACGCAGCCGTGCAGGCCCGCGCCCAGCGCCACAGGGCCGCTGGGCCGGCGCTGGATGTCAAAGCGGTGCGGGTCAGGCCATTTGCGGGCGTCGCCTGGGTGAAACAGGCCCGCTGCGGCGCCGGGCTTGGCCCGACTCGGTCACCTGGCCCGGCCGTTGCCGCCGCGCAATCATCACTGGCGCGGTCCGCGACGGGGCCCCGGCTTCGGCTTCGAGCCAAGCACCACAACTCAACCATCACGCTGCAAGACAGAATTGCCGACGGCGACGGTGTCGCGTTCAATCAATTGCGTTGGCGGGTGGCCGCAGCACGATCTGTTGAGCCTGTCGCGGCAGTTCGCCTTGTGGCGCGGCCCGGCGTGGCTTGATCGCCTGCTGAACACAAGGCCGCCTGCCGCCGTGCCCGGCGCTGCACCTGGGCCGACTGAAGAACGTTGCGCTCGGGACAATCGACGGTATCGATGGTGACCGCCACAAAGAATACGAAGACACAGCCGAATGCGCGAAGACATCAACAAGACACTCTGGGCCACCGCCGACAAGCTGCGCGCCAACATGGACGCCGCCGAGTACAAGCACCTTGTGCTCGGCCTGATCTTCGTCAAGTACATCTCCGACACCTTTGCCGCCCGCCGCAGCGAGGTGGCCGTGCGGCTGGCCGACCCGGGCGATGATTACTTTTACGGTGATGCCAGCGCGCAAGACCTGGCGGCCGAGCTGGAAGACCGCGACTACTACCGCGAGGTCAATGTCTTCTGGGTGCCCGAGGCCGCGCGCTGGGAGGCGCTGCGCGCCGCCGCCAAGCAGCCCGACATCGGCAAGCGCATCGACGACGCCTTGTCGTTGATCGAGGCGGACAACCCCAAGCTCAAGGGCATCCTGGACAAGCGCTTCGCGCGCGCCCAGCTGCCCGACGGCAAGCTGGGCGCGCTGGTCGATCTGGTGTCCACCATCGGCTTCGGTTCATCGGCGGCCGAGGCACGCGACGTGCTGGGCCAGGTCTACGAATACTTCCTGGGCATGTTCGCCAGCGCCGAGGGCAAGCGCGGCGGCCAGTTCTACACGCCGCGCAGCATCGTCAAGACGCTGGTGGCCGTGCTCAGCCCCCACCACGGCAAGGTGTACGACCCGTGCTGCGGCAGTGGCGGCATGTTTGTGCAGAGCGAAGCGTTCATCGCCGCACGGGGTGGCAGAAAAGGCGATGTGGCCATCTTCGGCCAGGAGGCCAACCCCACCACCTGGCGCCTGGCGGCGATGAACCTGGCCATCCGCGGCATCGACTTCAACCTGGG